>NZ_JACLCT010000020.1:0-80601 GCF_014218915.1 Chryseobacterium sp. C2(2020) | reverse complement strand
GAAAAATTTTTTGAGCTTTGAGGGCTCAAAATTTTTCAGAATAACTTTTCTACTTACACAGTTAGTAGGACACTACCGATTGCTATTAAATCAAACCCAAAATACAATTCTATTTTATTACGAATAGGAAGACTAACTAAAATTATGGAAACTATCAACATTCCTACGAGGATATATGGTAAAATATCTTTTTCCTTGACAATAAGTTTCATCTTAATTTAATTTAATTTTTACAATATCCTTTGTCAACTTAATAAATTTCAGTACTGGAATCTCTATAAATTTTCCAACTCTTCCTCCAAACTCTCCTCCAAAAGCTCCATAACCCCTAATTACTAAATTTCCTTTTTTATTATCATAATAAAACGCTCCCTGAGCTGAGGCTTCGGCACATTCTATACACCCTCCTACAGTATCTCCAAATCTTATTCCTGCTAAAGTATAACCAGAGGTTATTTCTCCACTTAAAGCACCTGCTTTACCACCACCACCCAAAATTATACCATATCTCTCTCTTTCTCCTGAATAAAGACCATTGGTTAATTCTCCTTCAGCATATAAAAAGTCTCCCTTCGCATCAGCAAATACATTCCAATTTTCATCTCCTAAAATATTTTTAGATTCAGCTGCCATTGCAGCTACTTTAACTTTAAGATCTGCAGCCAAATTTAATTTCCCATTTCCCATTCCACTCTCTATTTCTCCATTCAAAACCTTAATGTTACTCTTTGTTGACATTATAGAACCCGAATAATTATAACCAAGGACTAAACCTGCTACACCGTATTTATCTTTACCATTAGTATATGCTCCGGATTGACCTTATGCTCCTTGTTGAGATGATAAGTTGGGTTCCCCTTTAAAAAAATTTTTAATGGGTCTCACAATATTTCTTGTAAACCAACTTTCTCTTTTACCAACCAATTTAACTTCTTCAATATCTTTGGTTCTAATATTTTCATCACCAGGTCCATTAGGATACATTCCTGTAGGATCAGTAAAACGTATTGGATTTGACAAAGTATACTCATAAGGACTTCTATCAGGTAATGCTTCGGCAAGCGGATCTACATTTAACCAAAGAGAAACTTTAGGATTGTAATATCTCGCACCATAATAGTAATATCCTGTTTCGCCATCCATTTCCTTACCATTAAACTTGTATTGGCTGTTCAAGCCATCGTTCATATGGTTTTCTACGAAGATTTCTCCACTTGGGAAGTACTCCATATTCTGGGTTACTTCGCCATCTAATCCGGTAATGAAAGAACTGCTGCCCAAATAATCGGGATGGAATCAATAGATTTCCTTTTCCTCAACATTACTTTCATACGAAGATATATAATTACTACTTTACAAGAACAAAAACTTTGCAGATTGCAAAGTTTTTGTTCTTGGTACAGGCACGGATTACAAATCCGCGCTATCGGGTGAACATAAAACTAAGCCCACAACCATAATAAAAAATACTAAAAAAATAAACACAACTCTTATAGACAAATGATTTTCTAGAAAAATATAATCAAACCTTTTATTGTAAAAAAGTAAAATATTTTGTCCTTCATTAATATTGCCACATATTTTGTCAGAAACTCCTACTGAGTATTTTTTATTTTTATAGTATACCCATAAAGTTGAGCCTCCTCTTTTACCATAATTACAATTGACTCTACTTACAATGCATTCTACTCTTTTATCATTCTTTAATATTTCTTTTTCTTGTTGATAAAAATATAAAGAAAATAAAAATAACAATGTACTAAATGCTAATAATAAATACTTTATCATATTCTATTTTGATTTAGCCCGATCTTGTGCTCCATTACCCATCGTTTTAGCTGTACCATCTGTAATAATTTTGGCTCGATTGTGGTACTTTGTGTATTTCTTTATATTTTTCGTTTCATTTTTTATAATTGCATTTTGTTTTCTAATATTTTTATATGTTGCTCTTGGAGTGCCTCTTCTCACCGTTTTTGCAACTTCAGCATCAGCAATAGCTTTTTTTGAAGCACTAATTTTATTTTCATATTTTTTGACACTTATCAATTGACCTACTCCCACTTCTGCCAATGAACCGGCAAGAATTGATTTAAAATCCATATCTTCGTATGATGTTCCTTTTAATACCTCCTTAAGGGATGTTTCTAATGCATCAACTCCTACCTTTAAAACAAACTCTAAAATTTTACGCTTTCTTGGATTTGTTACCCATTTAGTTAAAGTTCCTATTCCTGCATCTATTGAACCTTCTACAGCTCCTACTCCAGCAGCAACAGTAATATCAATTGCATCATCCCATCCTAGGTCTTTATTAGCCTGTGTAAATGTCATATGCTCAAATAACATTTTTGAACCTACAATTCCAATATACTCAGTAATCGCTCCTATAGCTGCACCCGAAGCAAGCTGAGCAACTGTTTGTTTTCCATTTGGATCTACATACTTAACTGGACTTTGATAGCAGTAAATGTAAGGATTATTATTCCCAGAATTGTAAACTCCTCCGTTATGTTGCCCGTCTATATAATGCTCTGTATTATAGTAAGGGTTGTAGTCCGCCAGTGGATCGACATTCAACCAGAGAGAAACTCTTGGATTGTAATATCTTGCTCCATAATAGTAATACCCAGTTTCGCCATCCTGCTCCTTACCATTAAACTTGTACTGACTGTTCAAGCCATCATTCATATGGTTTTCTACGAAGATTTCTCCACTTGGGAAATACTCCATATTCTGGGTTACTTCGCCATCTAATCCGGTAATGAAAGAACTGCTGCCCAAATGATCGGGATGGAACCAATAGATTTCCTTTTCCTCAACATTACTTGCATATGAAGATACGCAATTTCCGGTATATCCTCCATTCTGCCCATAATTTACTGGCGGGGTAAGGTTATTGGTCTGCATAATCACCAGATTGCTTTGGGTAGCCGTCTGCAAGATCTGGTTAGAAACATTCACAGGATTAATTGGCGGCGTTGTTCCTCCAAACGGGATAATAAGCCATGCACAGTCAAATGCTCCTACATTTCCGCTGTTTCCGTTTTTAGACTGTATTCTCTGGCTTCCTGCATAATAATGCTTGGTGTAGCTTGGCTCCTGTAACATTCCGTTCTGAAGATCATAGGTAAGCTTAAGTGTAATCAATCCGCTTGGATAAATTGACGCTTCATGAATGGTTTCGCCACTTACTTCTATATGGTCGCTATTGTATTTTCCTATTTTTCCTTTAAACAGAACATCTTTTATAATACGCTCTCCTCCTGCATCATAGGTATAAATTGCCGCCCCATCTGCTTCCGGTGTTGTAGGATTGGTATCTACAAATCGTAAACGGTTTTCTTCATCCCACAGATACACTGCTTTTTCTTCCTGATTGGTACAAGTCTGCTGTAAGATCTTCGTAGGATTTCCTTTAGGATCATATTGATAATCCTGAAACTTCACTCCCGGATCGTCCGGATTACAGCATGTAGCATTCGGTACAATATTCGGTTCATCTATAATTCTGGATGGCGCATGCGGATGCGAAGAATTCTCATACTTATAGTTCAGTCGGTAAGATGTTGGTTCAAGAGCCGTCCAGTTATTAGAAGTGGATCCTGTTACCCACTCGTGTTTTTGGGTTTTGCTCATGATATTGTGCATATTATCATACGTCATCCCCACGGTAAAACGGTGTCTTTCTTCCACTCCGTCTGAGTTGATGCCCCTCCAGTTTCCAGATGAAAATGTAAGGCGATACAAATCGTCATATCCATACGCATAGTTGGTTCCTCCTCCTAATAATCCCTGTACTACAGGTGCATTGTTGTGTACCTGCATTACATTGGACACCACATCGTACTGGTAAGTATTCTGCATAAAGTATCTGTTGCTGTTTTTAGCATACATCTTAAGCAATCTTCTGCGGTTGGTTTCGTATTCATAGGTTGTTTCCGTACCATTTCCATACTGAAGATAAACTCTCTGCTCAAATTTATCATATCCCAGATTCTTTATAATGTCTCTGCTGAAACCATCTTTTACAGAGTTCATCTTGAAAAGATTACCCGCCTTATTGTAGGTATATTTCACTTCTTCTCCATCCGGATAGGTGATCTTTTTCACACGGTTCCATGTGTCATATTCCCATGAAGTTCCAAACCAATATACTCCGGCATCCGGAACGGCAACAGAACGGCGTTGGTAGGTAAGTTCGCCCAATCTTCCGTATTTCAGATACTGCGTTCCTGTAGCATCTGTCTGATACCAAAGTCTTCCCACCGCATTATTATCCATTGCAGATGCATCCATTGCAGCTCCATAATAATATTTAACATTATTTTCAGGATAAACAGGATAGTTTACTTCTTTCAGCCTTGTATAATCATACTTATAATTAACAATTTCATTGGCAGCATTGGTTTTTGAATTCATATTTCCTGCCGGATCATACTTATAAGTGGTAATGCCACTATCAGGATGCTTGTATGAAATTCTTCTTCCTAAATCGTCATATTGTGATGTCGTGATATTTCCTGCCACATCTTCCACCTGAAGGATCTGTCCGATCGCATCATGTGTGAATTTTGTTTTAATATCTCCAGTGTTCGAAACTTCCCAGACAGAAGTTGTTCTTCCTTTGATATCTGTATAAGACTTTTTAATGCTTCCCAGTTCATCCTTAAAGGTGGTTGCAAACATCTGTCTTCCCTGTACATCAGCAGCAAAGCCATATTCTATGGTTGAGAACAGGTTTTCTCCCGGTAGTTTTGTATACACTACTCTATCCAATACATCATACTGATTAATTGTTGGCTCAGTAGTATCCACAGAAGCATTGTACAAGGTGTTTCCACTTCCTACGTTTTCTGTTGTAGGATAGTATGTTTTTAACGCTCTTCCGAAAGCATCTGATTCTACTTTTCCGGCAACAATATATTTAACCCCATCATTATAAATATCACCCGTTTTCTTCACCTGAATGGCTTCACCAAAACCATCTGCAATGGTGATGGTATTGATGGTGCTAGTTCCTTGATATTCTGGATCATAATGCTTAGTTACCGCGTAAGACTGTGCATTGGTTGCATTAAGCGGTGCATCGGTAATAGGGTTGTATTCAAACTTTATTGTCCAAGGGATATTATTGAACATTTCATACGGTCCTGTAATTTCAGTAGTTCTTGCTTTTGCATCATACGCAAACTTCATTGGCTGCAAATTCATGTCTTCCGTAAGCGTTGGTACACCGAAACGGAAATCATACTGCGTTTTGCTACTGTACCCAAATGCGTCCTGAACTTTTACAGGATAAGTCTTCACATTATCATCATACGTATACTGATGGAAGAATCTCTGGTTTGCACTGTTTGCAGGACCAGTAGATTTTGTAATGTTTCCGTACACATCATATTCAAAATCATATACAGAATAATCTGCACCTTGATTTTTAATCACCATTTTCTTCAGATCACCAGTTGATGGATCATATTCTGCTCTTTTTTCTCTGACAATACCTGTTGCAGTATTTTTGACTGTTTTAGGAGCAATGATATATTTCCCAGGAGCAACTTCTTCGTAAATAACTTTAGATATAATCCCATCCGATCCTAACACCTGCGTTGATCCACTGATCTCAAAATCCCCAAAATCGGAAACTTGTTTGACATTTCCCCATTGATCATATTCATCTATTATTGTTTTTGTTGATTTTTTTGCAACCCCTGTTCCTTCATAAAATTTAGAATCTGTATTCTTAAGCGCAACAAAATAAGCATATTTATTAGCTGTTTTCTCATTTTCTTTTGTCAGAACAGTTTCATCAATATTAAATCCATGTAAAACAGGGTTACCATTTACATTTTCTGTATATTCATGAATACTTCTGATACTGTAATTATTATTTTTCTCAGTCCAGATCTTGTCACCAGCATCTAAAAGTTTTTCATTCAGTAAGTTTCCTTTTAGATAGTAATTCGAGTTATTAAAAGTCTGGATGGTTTTTCTGTAAATTACATTTGAGGAAATTCCTCCCTGTTTTGTGTCAATCTGATTAACCGTAACTTTTTCAAAACCGTAGAAAGTACGTTCTCTTCTGCTGTGATAAGGATTTGCATACTGAATGGTAACTTTTGAAACATCAGGGCTGAATGCATTATCTCCGGTAAAACCATCATTGGTAGTTACCGTTTTTAATACATATTTGCTTTGTGGCATATCGTATGTATTACCAACTCTCTCATATTCTACTTCCCAGCTTCCTCCGGATGGAGTGGTTACTTTCCGAAGGAGGTTGGTGGTGCCGATACTAGAATATTTCACAATAGCTGCATCATTGGTGAAGTTACCATTGTTATCTATTTGTGACTTTAGTAAATCTGGAAACCCGTCGCCATTAATGTCTGCTATTTGATGTTGTACATTACTATCTCCTTCACCGAAACTAGTACTTGGATTAATAGAAATTTTAAGAGAGTTTCCCGTTGTACCAATAGGGATCAAAACAGATGCGGTAAATCCAATATTAAAATTAAATCCTCGTGAAATATCTTTTGAAATGGCAGAAGAGGCATTCCATGGTATAGAAATAAATTTATTCCCTGTATTAAGTAAAACACTTATATTTCCTCCTGAACTACTTACAAGATCAGCTAATCCATCATTGTTTATATCCAACAATGATGTTTTTTGGTTATTTATAGTTTCTGATTTTCCAGCTCCAAAAGATATACTTGCATTAAACAGGCTTATGCCTTTAGGTAAATTACTGGTTATAGTACCACCAATAGATGCTCCTACTCCTATATTGGAAGAGTTGGTATCACCATTTCTAAAATCATTAAAAGAGACGTTTTCAGGCGCGGCAAAAGAATACCCTAAATTAAGCTGAACTTGACCTCCTTTATTCACCTTATCTAATAAGCCATCTCCATTTACATCAATATAGCTGTATGTTGAAGTATCATTGCCTGAAGATTGTCCCGCAGAAAAATTTATTCCAGCTTCTGCTGCTTTCTCCGCTTTTTTATTATTTGATTCATTTGATTTTCCTGATAACGGATAGTTTTGTCCCATTCCAAATCCATTATTTTCATGATCTGTTCTATGGGGATTATCATTAGATCCTTGTAAAGATGTTGCAGACAGCATACCAATCATATTGGTAAACTGTACAGAATTCCCATTTAATACATCTGGATAACCATCTCCATTCATATCAAAATAATCCAATATATTAATAGTTTTACCACTAGATGTTGTTGTATTTAATACCAATGGACCCACTCCTGCACCTACTCCCACATTAGAATTTGTAGTTTTTGATTGTTTAATAGGTGCATTGAAAACTCCTGAGGTATTAATTGGAGATCCTTGTGTAAGAATACTCATATCATTCATTCCAAGTCTTGAAGTAGAGATATCTAAACCTTTAACATATGTAGTTTTACTCAATCCGATATGCTTTTGGATATAGTCTTGATTTGCCTGATCGTTTACATCTTTTCCATTATAAGCATTCATCATTATGAATACCCTTTCGTTCAAAGGAGTAGAATCATTGGGATTAATTTCATAGGATCAATTGACAGACTTCCATAATCGATCAATTGATTTTGTAACTGACTACAAGAAGTTGGCAAATTGCCATATCCTCCATGATAAATAAATTGTCCCCAGTTTCTATACATAGCTCCAAACCTTCCATCATCTTTTGAAAGATTGGTTGAAGAACCTGTTTGATAAATATTATCCTTATCTTTTCCATATACATTAATCCCGTAAGTTGCAAATACTGTAGGAGCAGAAGTATTAAAATATACTGGCTCTCGCAATTCGACTTCTATATTGGGTGCACTACTATCTAATCCCTCATCTGAGGTTACATCTGAATAGCATTCTACATAATATTCATTACCTTGTGTAATCGACTGGTGAATTGCAAGGGCTTGAATTGAACTCATAGTACCCGTCCAATTTATTGTTGTAATCTGTGGCGAGCTAAAATTGCCTGTTCCTGTAATTCTTGATCTTACTATAAAAGTATACTTTCCTGACGGCTTGTTATATAATTTTGCATAAAGTCCGTAATTTGTGCTATTTGTTGGGGGAGCAAAATGAGGTTTAAAAGTGGTAGGATTATTTGTCTTTAAATTATAGAACTGATAATCTGGAATGATTGGAAATTCGATGTTATCTCCATTATAATTTATCGTAAGTTTTAGATTATTAAAAATTAAATTTTCCCATTGTTCATTAACATTCGATTTTACCTGAAAATATATAATATCTCCTTCTGTTAGCGCTCCTGTATTAAAAAGAATAGAATTATTTCCACTATTATTATAAGGATATTGCAAGTTTCCAATTACGTTCACGGTTCCATTGGTTTGTTTTCTCAGGATGTCAATATTAATATCTCTTACGGTTATTGGTTTAACAAAAGTTCCTGTAATTGAGCCTGTATTTACATTGAAAGGAATCCCAATTCCATTTTTATTACTTACAAGGCTTGTATTATTAAACTGACGCAATGGCGTTTCGGAAGAATCATTGTATAAATAATATATATTAGCCAAAGGTGCATATATATACTCTATATTTACTGGCAATTCAACTATATCGTTGTTTCCATTATCTATTGAATTTACTCTAAAATAAAAATAATCTCCTTGCTTAACTTCTATTGACGGTTGATTAATTGTGTAAACACTATTCGCTGAATTTAGTACTGTCATCGGAACAATAAAAGAAGAATTATTAGCTTGAAGCTTGTAATGCTGCAGACTTATTTTAACACCATCAGTACTTGATAAATTCTTTAATTTAAAAGATCCAATAATTTTAATGTATCCATCATATGGAGCTTTCCACACTTTCACAACATCATGAAGGGGGGAATTTTTATAATCTTCCAAAATATCATTACAATCGACACTTGGAGCACTTATAGCAGCTCCCTTATTAATAGGATTTGGTGTAAGTGAAACATCTGTTGTATATTTTAAAACTCCATTGTCTATTCTACCAAAATAGACCTGACCACTACTAACTATATCCTGAATACCATCATTATTAGTATCTGTAAAATAATTATATGTAAAATCTTTAGTTTTAGAGGTTCCAGATGATGCTGATGCGAAAACCATATCACTTGCTGTTGCCTGAATCCCAAAACTATTAGTAAAGTTTTTTGAATAAGAAAATGATTTGGAATTTTCTGGTGTAAAAAGAGTACCACCAAAAGAGCTCATATCTGGACCCTTCTTTCTATATTTAAATACAGTATCTGGATAATTCCAATCCGTTTTTAAAATCTTATCAGGAAGTCCGTCACCATCAATATCTGTCATAGAAAGTCTTCCTCCTCCTTCTCCCTCACTATATTGGTAATCTCCACCCACAGTTGCATTTTTGATTAGTGGATTATATCCTGTTTTATCTCCAGCTAATGCGATTCCAAATGTAAGAGCACCTCCAATCGTTGTATTTTTAGAGTCACCATGCCCTAGTAGAGATGAACTATTTATTCCTGCATCATTAGTAACCGCATCAATAACCGTTTCACCATAATACTGAGAATTTTCAATATTGTTAAAATACTCCAATCTATTAGCATAAAAAACCTGATCATTTGCATCCTTTTCAGTAATGGTTTCTAACAGAGATTTTTTAAAAGCTCCTTCTTTGTAACCAAAATCATAACTTCTTATCTTATCTGTACCATAAAGAATTGCAATATTTTTTAGTTTTTTAGACGTAACCTGCACAAATCCTAGACGGGCATTCACCTGTACATCATATCTCTGGGAATCGTATTCAAAATTTATGAAATAGCTTTTAAGGGAAGTGTTAGAGTCATTTTTAGTGTATTCTATATTTTTTATATAGTGCTCCACTCCTCCTTTACCCATTACATTTTCTGTAGAAGTATAAGGAAATTTATCATACGTGTACACAACATAATTTCCATTGGTATCAATCGTTTTATACAATGCCCAATGTCCTATATTTTCTTGTGCATCTTTTAAATAATACTGTTGCGGGTTATTGGCAGTTCCATCATTTCCAAAAATACTTCTCGTTCCATCTTTGGAAATTACCTCCCACCAATATTCTTTAGGAGAATTTCCGTGACGTATGATTTTACTGTATCCACCTTCTATTCTCGGATAAAATCTTTTTGTATTATCCGGCTCCAAGTTTGCAGACCTGCTTTTCTCAAAACCCTCATTTCTGTTGGGCAAAACATAATTATCTCCTACTTTAAAGGTTAATTGCTCTCCCCCCAAAGTATAAATCTCAGTTTCAAAGTTTTGGTCATACGTAGGAACCCCCCATCTTGTATCAATAGAAATCGATGGAATAGAAAGATCCCAACCTAATCCTAACCATCCATTTCCGCCTTCGCTGCTATAATTCACTGAAAGTGAAGGCTGCATTCCGCCTCTTCCTGCTGGTAACTTAATTGGAAAACTTGTATTAACAGTTCCCATATTGTTCGCAGTAGGTGGTGCAATAGAAACTATTCCTTCTGTTGGATTCGCAGCTTTAATATCTTTTATAGAATTGGGAGCATAACTTCCTGTCTCGGGAGATTCAGGAACTTTGATGATCCCGTTTACCATATCCGTAAAATGGGTTGTTTTAGATACAATAATATTACTGCCTTTTTGAAGAGAATCTCTTTCGGCTTTCTCTAAAGGAATCCATTTTTTCTGAGTAAGATCAAAATAAAAGGTTTTAATATCCTGTTCGGTATATCCTGTCGGTATTTTAGATTTATCATATCCAATGGATACTTTTGCCGCTGCCGAAAAATTCTCTCCATGAGGTAAGAATCTATATCCGAAATGATCTGCTGTTACGTTTGCCATTTCAGGCGTAAGAGCAGGCATATCAATGTCTCTGAGTGCTGTAATAGAATAAACTGCAGTATTTTTTACAGAATTTCCTTCTATTTTTAAGGTTGCTGAATTTAAACTTAATTCTTCTGCCTGATTTTGAGAATTTATATATTTATAATTGGTTTGACCAACATATGAATTTGCAAATTCTGAAGGAGTACTCTTTTTATCCGAAGCAACTATACGAAGATTTCTGATTTTGTAGCTGTAATCGGAAGAATTAGGAATTGTAAATACAATAATATTTTTGCCTTCTTTAACAGCAGTTGCTTTTACCGGCTCTGTTTGGTGCGTCCAAACTGTTGTTTTTTCTACGTTTTGACCTCCTACAGCCAATTCATCATTGATAACTTTGCTTACCTGCTTATAATCTTTTAATCCATAAAGATCATATTCCAAGCTATATTGTTTATCAGATCTGATTTTTTCATTGACTGTAACATTAAATATATTATCGTATATCTGGTCTATCGGATGTTCAGAGTCTTTTCCTATAATTCCTTCTTTTATATCAGAAATATAAAATCCCGATACCGGTTGATTAATAATAGTTTTTTGACCTTTAAGCAACGTTTTATTTCCATTTCCTGATGGACTGTAGGTATTTTCAGAATCAATATTCTTCTCATTTGAATATGAAATATTATTCCGTAAAGCAGTATCGATTGCCGAAGGTTTCTCATTATTCTTCAGAAAGCTGCTGTTATTTTGAACAACAGTTGAATAATGAAAATCTGCACCCGGTAAAGTTTCTTTGGGTTTGTTTAAGTACGCTGTATTTGCGTAGGCATGAAGCTGTGTCCATGAAGTAAGAAAAACCAGAACTTTTACAATTTTAGGATTTTCTCTTAATCTACTTAATATCGAATTTCTCATTTGTGTATATGCTTTTCAACTACAAAATGATTACCTGTAAACTATTTGAAAGAATTTCAGGCAACTAGTTTTTGTTTAATTCCTTTTTTATCTATAAGAGACTGTTTATTAGCGGCTAATTGGTGACGATGAGCTTAAATACGTTTAATTCAGAAGTCGTTTTCATCACAATTACATAAGCTCCCTCTACTAAAAGCGAATCTTTAATTTCATAATAGTCTTTTCCATTATCCTGAATGGTCTTTACAAGCCTTCCCGAAGCATCGTATATCTTGATATCTACATTTTCTTTTATATCCGATATAATTCTTATAGTAAATAACTGACCTTTAGGTACCGGATTAGGATATAAAACAATTCCGTTTTCTCTTTTACGGGTCACTTTCACAGTATCTTTTTTCGTACATCCATCCGGTGTGTTAACTGTTACCGTATAAGTTCCAGGTTCATAAACTGTAATATTAGCCGAAGAGCTGGTGAATCCGTTATCCGAAGTCCATTGGTAGGTTGCATTAGGATCTGAAATCTGTGTGCCTGCATCAAAATGGGCAGATCCTCCGGAATTTATTACTACATCGGATCCCAAATCCAGATTTATAGAGTTAAAATCATTAACTGTAAAATTCTGGTCTATTATATTTCCGTCTGCATCGGTAATGATAAGATGATAGATTCCGATTTCCAAATCTGGAAAAGATAACTGCGCTGTAGAAACATTCAGGTTTTGATTAACACCATTACCTGTTAACTGGATGTGATAAGGAGCTTTACCACCTTTAACATTTACAATCAAAGTTCCTTTCTTCTGTATACAGGTAGGCTGTTGAAGTTCATTGATAGATAATATCTTATCCCCTAAAGCAAAAGTAAAAACATCTGTTCCTGATAAGTCCTGATCAAAAGTGATATTATTAAAATGAACATTTTGGTCTGCATCTACGTAATCCATAGGAAATACTTCTACGTTTGAAGAATTGAAATTTCCCTGTCCTGTTTTATCTATAAATAGCCATAACTTTTTATCTGCAGGTATAGTAAGTATATTTTTAACAGAAAAAACAACTTCAGCAGGTATCGTTTGAGAAGTTTCCGTGGAAAATCTTGCTTTCCATTTCCTTTTAAATAGTTGATATCCGGAAGTTGGAGCATCTAGTAATAGCTGCTCTTTATTATCTCCCCACATAAGAAAACTTTGATCGGGAAAATCGGCATCATTACTATTATTGTCTACCGCTAATTTTTTAGCCGCAATTATTAGTCGTTTATTTTCCGAAGAACTTGTTGCCTGTTTCTGGTATAAGTTTGAATATTTATCTCTTGCAATTCCAGCAATATTTGCAGGATAATCAGTAAAATCATCCTGCTTCCATATTTTTTTACTTTTAGAACTGAAATATTCAGTATATGGCATTGTAACTGCATATTTTACAGCCAGATAGGAATTCACCCGGTTTCTTTCATTCTGAGTGAGAATTTTACGGTATATAAAAAACTCAGGAAGTTTTCCTTTAAAATTTTGCCAGGCTGTACTTCTGATATCTTTTCCTACATACATAGAAGATATTCCCGTTCTCCCTATAACTGAATGTATCTTTTCAGAAGGAATTCCAAATCTTGTGTACATACTGAATGAAGGAAGATCATCTATCACACTGGTATTTATATAGTTGATCTGTTCATTATTATATCTGAAAATATTTTTTGTGCTGAAATACATTTCCTTTTCATACGATTGTTCTGAAGAAAACATCGCCGTTTCCATAGACGTATTTTGATTCTGATACGCTGTAAACAAGGTAGCTTTATCCATCGTTTCCATGAGATAGGGAAATTTTAGATAATCATCTACTCCATCAAAATCCAGACTTTCATTATAATTAAATAATGTATAATTAGGTCGGTTTTGTAAAGATATTGCTTTAATTTCATTCTGATTTCCACTATAATCCTGATAAATTAATGCCGGAGTTTGTGCAGAATTAGTTTTAAACCAAACACTCACCCCCGAAACACCACCAGGAGACTGGGCAAAACACATATCCAGTAAAAGGATATGAAAAAAGAAAAAGATTTTTTTCATTATAAGTGTTTATTTCAATATTTTGAAAATTTTGTAATCGCTGAGAATCGTCTGAATAATTTTTTCCGTATGTATTGGCGAAATATTAAATTCTCAGAGAGTTTATTTTTTAATCAATTTTTTAGTTTCTTTAAAGTCATTACACTCTAAACTAACCAGATAAACTCCAGAAGCATAATCACTCACATCAATTGTTTTTAAATATTCGCCTTTTGGAAAGGCTTCGCTACTCTGGTTCACAAAAATAATTTTCCCCGAAGCGTCATATACTGAAATTTTTACAGATGATGCATTTTCTAATCTGAACTTGATGTGGGCTTCATCCTTTGTAGGATTCGGAAAGATTGTAAAATTACTTTCGCTTTTTATAGTTTCCGGAAGAACATCCTGATCCGAAACTCTTTTCTGCGCAATATATCTGAATGCTGAAATAATATCGAAACACGGAGTAATAAGAGCATGAAATCCGGAAGTATTTTCTGCATGTAAGCCTGGTTTTAATGTGATATCTTTTGAAGCGATGTATTCTACATTTTGTACAGGAGCAATAATTTTATTGCTTGCTACAATCTGCTTTGCCCAAATAGTTTGCGGAGTACTGATGTCATCAACCGGACTTGTCAATATTTTAAGATCTTCTTTATAACAGAAATCTACATTAGATACCACAATAGAAAAATTCTGAATACCGTTTGGAAGTAATGGACTTGTGCTGGTTTTAGGTGATACAATAATTTTGTAGGTATCTTTTGTTGGATTTTTAATATCTACTCTTTCTATAGTATCAACATTATTGGGAGAGTTATTCGTTGCAGCAGACGTAAGATTATTCATGCCACCTAATTTCCATGGATAATAAACAGTTTCACTACCGTTTGAATTTACTTTAACAATTTTAAGATCAAGATCATTAACTAAATTAGGTGTTGAAAAGTCTACAGTATTATTCACAAGATTTCCCTGAGGATCTGTCCATGATATCGTAGCAGATAAAGGCTGGCTAATATCCAAAGGAACAACATACAATGTATATTTATTCCCCTGATTAAGAGAAATTTCCTTTATTAATGTAGATTTCTTATAGTCGCCTATAATCCCTTCAATATTATCATGAATAGCTGCAGAAGCTCTTTTCGCATCTGCCATTCCCCATCCGTAAATATAGTCAGGACCCTCAGTTCCTTTATCATTGGCTGTATGAGCCAACAAAGCACGAACTGTAGAAGATTGCATATAACTTTGAGAAGGACTTACAGATTTATAATATTGCTGTAATAATGTTATAATTCCTGAAACTACTGCAGTCGCCGATGAAGTTCCTTTATAGGTTCCGTAAGCAGAATCATAAGTTTCAATAGATGAGTAAATAGTTTCTCCAGGGGCACATAAATCTGGCTTTATCCTGCCGTCGTCAGTCGGACCATAACTGCTGAATGAAGAAATATCAAAATCTTCATCAGAATTCATATTAAGATTCTTTTTAGCAGAAGCCACCACCAAAACATTTTTAGCAATTCCTGCTCCTTCAAGTAAATCATATCCTCCCTTCGCAGTTACCTGAGGAACAAGAGCAGGATCTATTTCTCTGGAATTTCCCGCAGCTTTAACAATTTGTAAATATGGTCTTAAATACATCAGGTTATCCCAATTCTGTGCTGTGGAATTATATTTTCCAAACTGATAAGTCTGAAGGTATAATGGATCGAAGCCATAACTGTTGTTGGCAACCAAAATACCAGCGGTGTTATTAGGAGAATAGGCTTCATTAAGCATTTCCGATACATCATTTACCCAGTCGTATGCGTGAAGTGTAGCATTAAAAGCAATTCCTCTTGCATTTGCGTCTCCATTACTTCCAACCATGGTTCCTGCAATATTCGTACTGTGTCTTGTTATAGTTTGATTTTGAGAGGAATCATAAGTAATCTTTCCGGAAAGCAGTTCATGAGTAGTCCTTGGCTTTGAATAATCCCATTGCCCTATGATCATATTTTGTCCTGAAATGTCTAATCCAGCACTTCCTCCAGCATATAATGTATTGGCTTTTGTCATTTGTGCCGCTCCTGAATTCAATGTAGTATAGTACATTGGTCTTCCGTTTTCATCGGATCCAATTAATTGTTTATCATTTCCATCTTTGCTGATAAACTCAGGAATACCCAAAGATTTTAACCGTTCTACTTCCTGCTTTTGTTTGCTTTCTTTTTTAGTAATTTCTGATTGAAATTTTTTCTGATCTTCCAGTAATTTCCTACCAATATCATTATTATCCTGAGAAAAGACAGATATGAAAAACAATACAGAGACTCCAAAAACTGACTTTTGGTAAATTTTATACATCGGATAATGTTTTTAAGGGTTATTTCTGCTTTGCTTTTTCGATTTTTTCTAATCTTTCATTCAAAGACTTAAGAATATCTGTCTGACTTTTGATTAAAGCCTCTTGCTCTTTATTTTTTTTATTAAGATCAATAGAATACAAAGTAAGTTCTTCAATTTTTTGAAGTAGCTTAATCTGGAACTCTCCTACATTTACTCCTTCTTTCTCCATTTCTTTTGCAGAAGCTATTTCTGGTAAATGCTTGTTTTCTTTAACAAATTTTTCAACTTCTTCAAGTTTTGGCAAACCATATTCCTTTTCGAAAACGAAATCTGCCGTAGGAGTAAGTGTAACTTTTATTTCTTTTGCTTCTAATTTATTCGTTATTGCAACATTCCCTGTATTCTCATTGGATGTAATACTTTTACTAAAAGAAGGTAGTGTACTACAAACTATCCACCATTGAGTTCCTGTAGATTTATACAAGTCAAAATCACTTTGACTTGTCACAAAAGAACTATATGAAGTAAAATCACTACCATCAAAACCTTGATTAAAGAAATTCCCTTTAATAACAACCTGAGGATGCCACGAGGGATTGATTTGATTATTAGCATTATGTTCCAACGTATTTATCCCATCCCATGGAATTACAAAAACAGAAAAATCAACTCCTGGATTTTTACCTGCTATAATAGCATAGCCCGTAGCTCTTGCATTAACTTTTTGCTTTTCAGAAAGAGTTATATTTCCAGTAACTACCGAACTTTTCTTTACAAATCCTTGTGCATCAACTACTAAATTTTGATCTGTTGAAGATGTAGAAGTAGGAATATTATTTATTCTTATATCTCCACTTACATCCAGCTTAGCTTGAGGAGTGATATTTCCTATTCCTACGTTACCGTTTATTAAATTAAATTGAGGATTTGGATTTCCATTTGTAAACATTCTTATCCCATTATTTCCTGAAATCCATAAATCCGCACTACCAGTTGTATTCGGAGCTGCAATACCATATTGAGGCATAGAAAATGTATTTAAAGAAGTTGATAAATTTGGTACATTTGCGTTTGTTACAGTAAATCTCGCATCATCCTGAAATGTCAGAGAAGAAGCGGCAACTCCATAGATATCTCCATTTACAGTTAATTTTCTTGAAGGATTGTTAATTCCTATTCCTACATTCCCAATAGTATTTAATGTCATTACATCATTGCCATAGCCTGCCATTAATCTTAAGTCATGATTTGATTCCGTCCCTATCCTACCAACAGCTCCTCCCCACGTTTCGTGAGAAAATATCCCTGTTTTTACATTTAAGCTTCGTACTAATAATTTAGAATGTGCTGAAGCATAAATATCCAATACCTTATCCCAATTTTGTACATTATCTGGCGTAGTAGTTCCTATTCCTACGTTACCCGATCCTGCCTTAACCACAAAAGCACTACTAGCAGAGTGGGGCTCTAATACTACATCTCCATTTCCTCCCTGTATAATTGTTTTACTATGATACTGTCCTCCAGGATTACCAAAAAATAATGTATTCCCAGAACTTTCTAAATAGCTAATAATAGGGATATTGTATCCGTTAGAATTTAATTTAATATAGTAAGAACCATCATTACCATTATTGTACCTTTCGTTAGCAATAACAGAACCATTGACATCTAATTTTTGAGTTGGAGTATTAGTCCCTACTCCTACACTTCCATTAAGCGTTATTCTTACCTTTTCAGAATTGTTTGTTCTAAATATTAAAGGTTGAGCATCTATTGTACCTAAGAAATCTGTAGATGAATTTGTTCCGCTGTTTCCTGCGGTATTCCAGGTTTGTGCTGAAGAGAATACAGCGATCAGAGAACTTATCGTAAGTAATATTTTTTTCATTCCTGTATTTTTTCGCAAATATATATAAATTTTTTACTCCAAAAAATTTGCATCAATCAACATGAAATGACAATAAAATTAATTAGAATTACATATTTAAATACTTAAATTAAAGTTTAAATCATAACTCAAATTTATTTTATTTTTATTATTAGTAATTAATTATAATTAATTAGATTTTTTTAAAAATATTATTAATTAGATAAATACTAGTAATTATTTCATTTAAGAATTACATAAAATAAGGATGTTAGAATCAAATTAATACTAAATCTTAATTAACAAACTGCTTTTCTGAATAAGCAATATTATAATTTTATCACAATAAACTATTTTCCATATTTAAAGGTTGTTTAAAGTTTCCTGATTGGAATGCAGACAAAAGCCAGAAGGAGTAAATCTCTTCAGCTTTTTTAGTATATTTTATAAAATATTAATAAAGTGTTAAAAGATTCATCTTATTAAAAAATGATAGGTTTTTCTTCTTTTTGGTATTCTGTTTCTATACCTTTTAATAAAAATGAATTTTTCAGCACCACAGTATTGTCTTCGATTGCTTGTAAACAAGCATATGTAATTGCAGAAATAATTTGAGCGCCGGTTAAATCATAATTTGTGGCAATTTTATGTAAAATCTCAGAATCTTCTAAAGTAACATTCAGGGGAATCATTTTTTGCCAAAGCAATAATCTTTCTTCAGCATTGGGTTTATTATAACTTATTAAACAATTAAATCTGCGTAAAAAAGCATCATCTATATTATTTTTAAAGTTGGTTGTGAGTATCACCAATCCGTTAAAACTTTCTACTCTTTGCAGCAGATAGCTTACTTCCTGATTCGCATACCTGTCATTTGAAGATTTTGTCTGAGTACGTTTTCCAAACAAAGCATCTGCTTCATCGAAAATCAAAATCCAGTTTTTATTTTCTGCCTGAGTAAAAATTTTTTCAAGATTTTTTTCTGTTTCTCCGATATATTTCGAAACAATCTGTGATAAATCTACCCGATATACTTCCCTGCCAAATTCTTTACCCAATAAGGTAGCTGTTAATGTTTTTCCTGTTCCGGAAGGTCCGTAAAACAATGCTCTGTAGCCCGGAAGAAGATGTTTTCCCATTCCCCAGTTATCCCGTAAAGTACGGTGATGCTTTATCCAAAGTCTCATCTGATGAATCTGATTTTGAATAGTGGTACTTACCACCAAATCTTCCCATTGTAACTGAGTGGAAACTTCTTTTGCAGGAAAGTCTTGGCTAAATTTAGGTTTCAATTTTTCTCCGTATAACAATAAATGTATGATTTCAGGCTTTAAAATAAGCCTTCCGCTCATTGAAGGTTCACCTTCTTTTACAGCATCTAGGGTAATAATCTGGTCTTTAAAAAACCAATGAGTGCTATCAAAAAGCTGTTGAATTTTCAGACGATTTTCAATATTTTCTTTTGCTAAAATATATTGTGCGGTTTCTCCTGTTGGTAACATTCCTCTGTGATTTTCTAGTCTTACACCGCCTAATTCTGGAAATTCGCCTCCTTCAGGATGTACTTCTTTAATAAGATCATCAAAAAAATGCGGCAAAACATGAGGTACTAATGCCAATAATAAAATCACAGCTTCATCGTGAGTGGTTATTCTTCCTAATATTTCTGAAAAAGTATTTTTAAAATCATAATTTTCCTGTACTCCTTCATTTTGAGGAGCAAGGGAATTTAAAATGTAAGATTTTAGATTCTGGAAAGGCATTTTATGAAGATTATTTTTTATTAAATAGTACCAAACGAATTTTCAGGTAAAGAAACACCCATTACATGTACTCCGGGAATATCCATTTCATTTGTATGAATATAATTACCAATTATGTTATTTTCAGCATCAAATATTGCTTCTTCCAAATACCACGGAGAAACCATAGATAGTACATCATTACTTTTTCCCTGATAATCAACAGCTAAAATTTCGTTTGTAATAACGTTGTACTTGTATCTTCCGTACCAATTATTCATCACAACGGTATAACCTCTGATTCTTTCTTTCGCAGTCATACCAACGTATCCTCTGATACCGCCAACAGCGCCACCAAAAACTAAAGCTGCCAACTGTGACAATCCCAACCTTCTTCCGATAACCGTAGTCGCAACTCCTGCAAATGCCGAAAACAATCCTGTATTTAAAGCATTTCGTTGCCAATCTGAATCAATAGGAGTGATTGTGCTTCTATTTACATTTGCGTATTGAATCATACAACCAGAATCATACGAAGCAATTCTTATGAACGGATTGTACCAATTCTCAGCTACATCTCCGCAGGTTCTTTGTATCTTCCTTCCAATACTACCCGTTTGCTGTATTGTATGAGTCAATTCATGCGCCAACAAATGTTTTCCATTATCGGAATTCGGGCTGTATTTTCCTTCATTAAAATAAATATCACTCCCTACAGTAAATGCTTGTGCATTCAGTTCTCGGCTCATTTGTACGGCTTCACTTCCTGTGTGGATTTTTACACCGGAAAAATCTGTTCCGAAACGGTTTTCCATAAAGTTTTTTGTTTCATGATCCATTACGCTTCCTTCTCCTCTGCTAGAATTAATTTGGCTTTCTATGTGACTTGGTGCAACTCCTCCACTTTCTTTTGAGGAACGCTGAATTAACGGCGAAATACTTTCTGCTAAAGGTTTCATCCTAAGTTTTTCTTCTTGCTCACAATGTGCACATTTTCTCTGAAGCAAGGCTCCTGTATGAGTAACTTGCGGAGAAGGTTCGCTCATTTTCATTACTTTATCTGCTACTTTGTCGGCTTCTACTTCGTAGGAATCATTAGCAGAACCTACATTCAGTTTTTTTTGAATGGTGGGTTTGAAAAAATTGGCATTATTTTTTTTCGGTTGTATTTTTTGTTCTTTTTGAATAATGAATGTCTCCATATTTATGATTCTTAATTATGATAATATGCGAATCCTTCATAGCAATCAGCATTATCTATAGCATCAGAAACAGATAAAGTAGACGGAATAGTCCCTGATCCAAAAGAAAAATAGTATACATTATCATCTGTACCTCCATAATAATGTGAAAATTCATGAACAATTATAGCAGCAATACCTCTATTGTCTCTACCCCTTAAATTATTCATACATAAGTGTATATCCGACCATATTCCATAAACGTAAGCATTATCACCATCACAATCATTTTCGCATTCATAGGTATAATTATTTGCGGTAAAAGCTGCTTTTATTTTTCTAAACACTTTTAAAACTGATGAAATAGTACTTGAAGAATGGCTATTAAAATGATTATCCAAAAGAGAAATCGTAGAAGAACTTACTCTAGAAGCTGTAAGCGCAGAAATCGCATTATCCACCATCGTAATAGCTATATGATTTGCTGGCCAAATATGAGGTCGCAAATCTGTTGTTTCATTACAATCTTGGTGGCTGTATTTCTGAATTTTCCTCCCCACTCCGCCACTTTGCTGCACTGTATGAGTCAACTCATGCGCCAACAAATGTTTTCCCGAATCTGAAGTTGGGTTGTATTTTCCTTCATTAAAATAAATATCATTTCCTACAGCAAAAGCTTGGGCATTCAATTCTCGGCTCATTCGTACCGCTTCACTTCCTGTGTGGATTTTTACATCAGAAAAATCTGCCTCAAAACGGCTTTCCATAAAGTTTTTTGTTTCATGATCCATTACACTTCCGCCTCCCTTGCTCGAATTTATTTGATTTTCAACATGATCTGGAGCAACACCGCCATTTTCTGAAGAAGAACGCTGAATGAATGGAGAAATACCTTCCGCTAAAGGTTTCATCTGAAGTTGTTCTTCTTGCTCGCAATGTGCGCATTTTCTTTGTACCAGAGCTCCTGTATGAGTAACTTGTGGAGAAGGTTCTCTCATTTTCATTACTTTATCGGCTACTTTGTCGGCTTCTACTTCGTAGGAATCATTTGCTGAACCTATACTCAGTTTTTTTTGAATAGCAGGTTTGAAAAATGTTGAATTATTCTTTTTTGATGTTTGTTTTTGTTCTCTTTGAAGGTTTAATGCTTCCATGATCTTATTGTTTTTAGTTCCAATAGCAATACAAAAAATTCTCCATCCAAGGTGTCTGTATCATACCAATTGCCCAAGGTAAACTGGCTAATAAAACATCTACTCCCTTTTCTTCCACCCACAATTCTGAAGAATGAACTTCAGACAGGGATAATTTTCCCGCTCTTTGTAAAAAAGTTTCTCTGAGTGCTTCTACCGATGTATTTTTCATCACAGACCAATATTCTATAACGACTGATAAAAGATCATTACAAACCTCTTTTTCTTCTTCGCTGATTTTTTGTCTGGTATTGATTACATTTTCAACAGAAAAACCGCATATCAGTTTATTTAAAATTAATTCATTTTCAAAGAAAATTTCCTGACCGGTAATTAAATATTGGGTTAATAAAACAGCTTTGTGCTGACTCTTTTTATCTTTCCAAACTTCATCGTTGCATAAATTAAGTTTCTGGAAAAGGTTTACAAGGAAAGGATGCAGAATAACAAGACCCGCATTGTCTATGTAAAGAGATGAAATCTGTAATTCTGATGGATTTGTTATTGTATTTTCGCGAATATCTTGTTGATCTGTCTTCAGATTTTGATGACTGTCTTCATTAAAAGTATTCGCGGTATTTATTTCAGATTTTTTATTATTATTTACTGAACGTTTTTCTTTGTCAACTTCATTTGAACACTTTTTCCGATTCATTATTTCTTCCTGATCAGACTCGAATGGTTCTTCGTCTTTACGGTATAATTTTTCATTTCGAAGATCTTGATTTTCGGAGAAATTTTGATGATGATAAATCCATTTTTCCAACTCTTCAACGGTAGAAAATTTAATATCAGAATTTAAAAAATCGTTTAACAATTCAGAAATCTTTTGTTTTGAAGTCGAAAGTTTTAATACTTCAAAAACTACTTTTTCTTTAAAAGATTCATTAATGTTAAAATAAAATCTGATTAACGCATTTTGGCTTTCATCAAAAATACGAATAAGTCTTTCACAAAATAGCTCTGAAATTTCTACTGCTTCCACAATTTCATCTGCATTTTTCGAGTATGAATTTTCTGCAATTGCTCCTGTTTTTAAATATTCAAAAAATAAATTCTCCGCAAGTTTTGTGCGCGATTCAAATCCGAAATTCTTTAATTTTTCTTCGGTTTTATCTAATTCTAAAACAGGAAAATTATTTTTCAGATATTCTTCAATTTGAATTAATGTCTGGCTTATGAACTCTTTTTTCCAGTTTTTTTGAGAAATATCGGGTAACTCAATTGTTAGATTTTCAATTTCCCATTCGTAATTTTCAACTGAATACTGGTCTAAAACGGCTTCCAGTTTCGGGTAAAAATCTTTCTCCAGAACATCAGACAATGTATTTTGTATCTCTTTCCCAAAAACTTGAGAAGAGCATTGAATATCGACAGTATGTTGTAGGAGAAGATGCATTGCGATTATTTTCTATCAAAATTGAATGGAGGACAATGGAAATAAACTGAAGTAAAGACCTCATCAAACTGTTTTATCGCATCATTAGTTGCTGCCGTTTCTTTTTTCAAAGAAATCCTCAATATATTCTCTCTGAATCTAATACTCATTGTCCAGATTCTTTGTGTTTGCTTTTCAACATCCGTTACAGATACCACAAAAGACATCAATGCATTATCAAATTGCTGAAAAAAACTATTTAAAGTTTCGGAAATTTTAGGATCTATCCGGAATGTAAAACTTGTAACGTTGGCTTCTCTTATAACCAATCTGAATGTAAAATTTACGGATGTATTTTCGATTCCCCGAAACGAGTACCATAAATTAGCGGTATCTTTTTCAGACAAAAGAGGATTCTCTTCCCAGAATTCAAATAATGGCAAACGTACATTTGCATCTTTATTTTCTGTATAGTCTAACAAATTGGTAAGTACATCCCGTACTTCTGCTGCCGTATTATTTCCGCCATCATTTATTCCTGCTATTTTTGCTTCTACCTGTGTTCTTGTTGCCATGATTGTTGTTTTTAGTTGAGGTTATTATTTTTGGGTATTAAAATCTTTTTCGTTGAAATCAGGATTGTTAAAGTCTCCGATTCTTACGATGATTTGCTGTGTATTTGGGCAGATTTCGCCTAACTGCTTAATATTTACAGTAAATGATTTTACTTTTTCGTTGAATGGAAAAATATGTTTTAAAGATTTTTTATCGGTAGTTATTTTTTCAGATTTATCGCCAAAATCAATCTCATATTGATGTTTATCTTCCGGATCTGTATTTATCAACTCAAAAGCTGTCGCATCTATGGAATTCCTTACAGCGCTCCAGTTGGCAATTTCTTTTGTTTCAGAAATCTCAACTTCTAAGCTGTTACTCAATTCGCCTTCAAATTCATACTTTAAAGTATATTTTCCTGCTTTTTTAACGGATGTGTGATTTGGTTTTAAGAAATATTTGTCACTTTTCTGAACCACTGCATCTTTTGCTGTTCCCGAAAAAATTCCACCCGATTTTCCTTTTATCAAAACTTCATACTCTTTATCATCTGTATTGCAATATTTTAGCGTTTTCATTGAAACAGACAAAGGTTCAGATTTTTCTATTTTAATTTCAATTGTATTTCCTTCACCACAACACAAATAAGGAAGAAAAAAATCGGCGATTACCAGTTGCTGATTCGGAATATCGGTTGCTGTATTCACCTGAAACTGCATAGCGTAAGAGAGTTTTCCGAGTAAATAGGATTTCATCTCCTTTGTGTAGGTCGGCGACATATTAAAATCGGCAATTTTCAGGATGTTGGCTTTGATGTTCTCGGTTTCCTGTTTGCATTTATCCAACTCTTCGACGGGTGGAGTAATGATTTGTGTAGTATAATCTTTAAAATTAATGCTTGCTTCAATATCCTGTTTTACACTCACAGGAACCTGAGTAAAATTATTCTGGTAATTGGTGAGTAAAGTTAAAATCTGCGTGTAAGGCAAAAGTGGTTTTACGGTCTTAAAAATCGTAGAATCTACATACACCAGAATAAATGTTCCGCCTTTGGTAACTCCTGCTTTATGTTCAATTCCCGGATGTTTCTGGATGAAGGTGGAAAAGAACATATCTTTATAAATTTTTTCCCAGCGGATTTGAGATTCTTCATAAATAACCGCAAAAGGATCTTCCAGAAAAAGTTCATTAATGTCATCAAACCGGTCGATGAGATCTTCTGCCGTAGTTGATAATTGAGGTTTCGTAAACTGAATACACCATCTGTGAATAAGGAAAGTCTGGTTCAACTGTTTGAAAACCTGATTAAAATTTGTAAAGTTGGGCAGAAAATCCTTCAGATCATTCGGCAACAGATTTTTAATCTGGATCAAAATATTTTTAAGATTATCAATACTTTCTGCCGCCAGTAAATTTTGCTGAACAATTGTTGTTTTGTTGCTTATGATCCAATTAACTACAAATTCTGTGATGTTGTATAATCTTTTTCTCGCTAAATCATAATCGGTTTCCAGATCGTCCCATCTTCCTTCAAATTTTGATATATCCAGTATTTTTCCTACAAAATCAGTCGCATTTAAAGCGGTTATTTTAAACGGAAGATTGTAGCTGTTTTTCATAATATTCAGCTCTTCAACCACATCTGTATATTTTTTTCCTATATGTCCTTCAATTCTGAAGAAATTATACGGTTCAATATCATACATTAAAGGTTTTTTTACACTGTCTAAATTGGTATAACCCACAATTTCAGAATGATAAGAAAGGATCTCGCTATTTTTATTTTTTGCTGTTTTCTTTGGATTCCATTTTTTATTAAGCTCCACAATCTGATCATAATAAAAAGGAATTGATTTTTTAGAAAGCGGAATATCCCCGTAAAAAGAAGGTGTAATCTTTATTACATGATCTTCCGTAATCCAAAATTTTATAAGATGAACTAATCTTTCAAATAACTGAGACAGCTCTTTTCTTTTCTGCTTGTTTTTTAATGAACTGTTTTGAGTGGAGAAAAACGGAGTTCGGTAATTAATATCATTATCATCTGTATTTCCTAAAACAATATGGAAGGGAAACATGGCTTCATCTACACAGCACAGGGAAGGATTCCGTTCATTAAATTCTATAATTTCGTTGTAAGCAGAAGCAATATCCGACATCCAATCCCATAAATACTGTACATTAACACTGTTTTTATGAGCATTAATCACCGTTTCCAGAGCCGTTTTAGGATTGTTCAATACATTGAAATCAACCGTATCATCAATAATCAATTTGTAATTTTTATAAGCCAGACTTATTTTCTCTGAAACAATAGTTACTACGGAATCTGCCAAATTCTTTTTGAATTCATTTAAAACGTCCGAACCTGTTATTAATTGATTATGAGGAACATTATATCTTGGTAATGAAATTTTTTCAAAGTTCATCGCTTTCGGATATTCCGGGAACAAATAAGGATTTAACTGATTTTTTGAGATCAACAAGGGTCTTACTTTAAACTCAATTCTCTTGCCTTTATCGTCGCAATTGGTGGTTACACAGTTTTTTTCGTCAATCAGGGAAGTTTCGAGCAGCAGAATGACAAATTTATCTTTGAAAAAATTATTCGGGATTACAATACGGTCTGCTTCCAGCGTATTGGTTGGCAAAAGTTCTACGGAATTTTTTAACAGCTCATATTTTTTGGTATGAGGTAATGTAAGCTCCAGATATTCTCCATCAATAAATTTCGGAGCTAGAAAATCAGCAGACAATTCAACCGGATGATAATAACCGAAGTTTTTTTCTTCCCAGTTGATCTGGTATCCCAATGAAGTAATCGCAGTACCGCAGCTTATAGTAATCTGATTAGGTTGTGGATGCGAAATTTCCAGACCACAGATAATACCAACTCCGATGCCTCCGACACGGGTAAGTCGGTCTTGTTCTTCAAGGTAACTGATGGCGCGGTTCAGATGTTTCTGGCTTAAAACCTGATCGGCTTCAAAAACAGGATATTTGGATGGGTTTTGAGTTTTCATGATGGTAAAATTTTTAAAGAGTTCCTAATGAGGTGTTACCTAATACAATCGGATTGGTGGTCTCGCTGAGCTTACAATCGTATAAATTTCCTTCCGGATAAATCGTGTTGAGTTCTTTCAGTTTTTCAATCAATATTTTGTGATACTGATAAAATACCGTACAATCTTTTTTAGTTAAAGTCCTGCTGCAATATTTAAGTCTGAAGTATCTGTAGTTTTCCAGCCAGTTTTTATATGCTTTCTGAAAATTCAGCATATCTTCATATCCTACCCAGCAAATTTTCAGCAATACATGAGCGGGAGCTTCCTGACGGAAAATCTGCTCTGCATATCTTCTGAAAGTAATATTTTTAAATCTTGATAAATATAATTTTTTAAAAATGCTTCTTTATCGTGAATCAGATCCTGCGGCTGAAAAGTCATTTCTCCCAAACCTCCTGAATCCTGACTTACTTTGTACATCATAAAGACATAATCGTTAAAACTCTCGCTGAAACGAGCCATCAAATGATCTAAAGCACGGTTTCTTCTGTCGTTGAAGACGGATTGCGATTCTTCCAGAGAAACATCAAATTCAGATTCACCGTTTAATAATGCGTTCTTAAAATTATCCCTGTAAATTTCTTTTGTGTAAAAATCTTTTCCCGTTTTCGGGTTTTTATCCAGATAATTGGGAAAATAAGTGTTTTTTACAGGTTCAATATCCAGAATATCTTTAGCGTGATATAACTGACAGAAGAAATCTGCCAGTAACTGATCGTAAAAATGAAGATACGCTTTTAGTTGTTTTACCTGTGCTTTTCTCTTTTCGGGTGCTTTATCCGAAATTTCGTTGGCTCCTAATCCGTAATTCACCGGAAATTCTTCCTGAACGCTGTAATATTCATCCAGTTGATAAAATTGTCCTTCCGGCACAGGCAAATCACTCTGAACTGAATATAATTTATAATTTTTAACCTGAGCTTTAAGCTGCTGAACTTTCTGATCGACCAACATCTGGCTGTTTTCTGATAAAAGGAATGGAATTTTTTTCTGAAACAGCAATATTTTTGATTTCTCCGCAGAGAACACAGGTTTTTCTTCGCCTGATAAATGAAGACACCATTTTTGGTTCATACTTCCCGTAATCGGCTGTCCTAAAGAATTATAAGCCGCCATCAAAAGATTTTCAACAGAAATAACCCCTTTAATTTCCATCATGGCGGCAATAATATCTGAAGCATGAATACTCTTTGGAAGCTGTGCTTTCCGGAGTTCTGCGTCATTGAGAAAACCGTGTTTTAGTTTGGGACCTAAAAATATTTCAGTGGAATTTAAACCCTGTTCCATTAATTGGGAAAGAGTATAAAACCGAACCGGAGGATTGAGAATTTTTTCAATCGCCATCCGAATTTGTGCCATTGTCTCCACAGAATCTGCTTCAGGAGACAATTCTACATCAACGCAGAAGCTTATTTCTACACTCCGGATGGTTTCCACACACAGAAAATCTTCGGTAAGATTTCTGTTTTGATGCAGCTTTTGCTGAACGGTTCTGAAAATTCCGTCTACTTTTTCTTTTTTGTCTTTCAGTAAAGAAATGATCTCGCAGATTGGTTTTTCTGTACTGAAATAATCTTTTACCTTTTGAAGATCATTCTTATCAATAAGTTCTACAATCAGTTTCAGAGTATCATTGATCTGTGTGGTTCTTTCAACAAGAACAATTACCATATTGTTTTTGATCTCCGTTTTTTTATTTTTTATTTTGGAAGGTTTATCCATTTTGCCCAGAAGAAGAGCTTTAGGATCGTTCCATGAGGAAAATTCGGGTGTTATATTAACCTGTACCCAATTTGAAGAATGTAAAAATGCAAACTCAAGTCTGGTTGTATTGAGATCTCCGAGCACAACATCCTCATCCAGCTCAATAATGATTTTATTTAATCCTCTTACCAAAAGCGGTTGTAACGAAGTATTGTTTTTATCTTTTGAGGCAAAACTCAAGGTGTCTTCTAATATATTGATGTACAGTTTTTGTTCTGAAGGATGCGGCAGATTATAACCAAACTGGTCGGTTTCCTTTCTCACAGACAAATACCATGCATTGGCAATCCCTTCAATATCAATTAAAATCTTTCTGTAATCCAGTTCAGTCAATCCAGCATTGGTCATAATTTCTCTTGCAGTGAAAAACGAACCGTTCAGGATTTTTCCGTTTTTGTTGGTCAAAAGATCTTTAGTCTCAAAATCTGTTCTGTATCCCAATTCCGTTATCACATAAGAAAGTGCTTCCAAAATGGTAATTCCCGGATCGTGCGCATTATAATCTGTCCAGAAAGTGTTTCCCAGTTTCTCAATATATTTCAAACCTTCTTTTCGCAAAAAATCATAGTTCTGCGAAGGCTTCAATATTCTTTCTGACGGTATGTAATATTCGGGATTCATGGTTAACAGTTGTTTTTGAGTTCTTTAATTTCATGGGTATCGTTCGGAATAAACAAAGTGTAATCTGTCTGCGGAACAATTTCCTTTACATCTGCCATTGTTTTGATGATTGTATTTTCTTCGTCATCCAGAATGAGGTGATTGGCTTTAAAATCAATAATATAATCTACAAAAGACTGATTGTCGATCAACTGAATCAGTGAGGATAATTCTATTTTCTTTGCAAAGTCTATATCGATATCACTGTAAGCCCACGGACTGATGTAACGGTTAATTGTTTCTGCAAGCATTTTAGCATATAAACGGATATCTGCTCCGGGAATATCCTTATATTTCACTTTGCATCCAATCTGGATTTTTTCTAAAACAGGAGGTTTTATACACAAACGAACGTGCGGAGAACACCATCCCATGATTCTGTTTTTGATGCGTTGTAATGTACTTACACTTAGTAAAGGTTTCCACTCCCAAACATTGGATGCATTGAGCGATTTTGCAACCGGAATCAGCGTTACATATCCCGCAGAAACATTGGAAATATTTCCTGAATCATATCGGTAATGGTTTAGGCATTTCACTCTGTACACTTCCGGAAATTCCTGTAAAATGAGTCTTTCATAATCCCATGAAGTTATGGCTCTTTGTTTATGTCTTAATCTTTCGCTGCTCCGTTGGTACAATTGCGTATCTTCTTCCTGCTTTTTGCCTCCGAAAGAAGGATATGGCTGTTTTACTTTTTTAACAAAAGGATTGGGTTGATATAGTTTTGAAACCGTCTCTTCTGGAGTAACCTCCAGAAAACCGCTTCCGTTATTTTCAAAATCAAATAAAACAGCTTTTAAAGCCTGTTCGTGAATGCCTACAAAATGACAGATCCTGTCTAATTCATTCACTGAGATTTTTAACCAAAACAGGTTTTTAGGTAAAACGACAGTTTGCGAATTATCGAAATGAGGAACGGTAATGTTAATGATTCCGGATTGCAGTAGACCGAGTGTTTCGTCTCCAATATCGTATGAGTCTATTGGTTTCCACTGATTGTCTGACAAATATTCCCAGGAGATTTTGGCGGGTTCTTTTCTCGGGTTGGCTGTTCCTTCTGCCATTTGAAAAAGGACGCTTAATCCGTTTCCAGGTTGAGCATTTTCAAATCCGATATAAATTTCTCCTTTTTGTGGCAAATCCGGAATTAATGACAACGAAGAGTTCGGACGTAATTTTTCATATCCAAAAGGTAAAAGATGATAAAATTCTAATGGATTAAGAGCATCATCTGAAGCATTAAAATTATACTTTTGAGTGAGAGAATAATTCATTGCCAAAGACTGAATAACAGGAACTTTCGGTAAAACCGGAGATTCTTGTTTTGCTGCTTTTATATAATCCTGTAAAAATTTTTCACCTTCGTATTTTGGATCATTAAGCTGAATTCTTATGTATCCGGAAACCGTTTTATTATCCGGGATTTCGTCCTCCGAATATTCTTTTACAGGAGTATTGTTTGTATATACAGAATTAAAAGCTTTATTTCCTTCGTTAATAAATCTTCCTTTCTTCATTTCAAACAATAAAGAACTATCAACCAATCTTTTGTATGCAAAAAACGAACCTACAAATGTTTGAGCGATCAAATTATTCACTGTTGTCGAAAGGTTCGTGTTCAGACTTACACTCTGGGTTCCTGAAATTTTATTTTGTGCAAAATTATTTCCGGTTTGCGCTAAGCTGATGGTGTTGTTCAGAATTGGAGAGTTTAATGTTCCTGCAAAAGCATAAGATGAAGCAGCATCACTTTCAATTGAAAAGCTGGCAACAGCTCCTTTTTTCAGAAAAAACTCGTTGCATCCGATGATAAATCCATTTCCGTTTTTAGGAAAATCCCCGAAAGGTTTGAAGGGTTTATTGATGTCTGCAACTCCTGTGTCGGTTGCAACAATAAGATTCTTCAATCCTGTTACGGTAATTCCGATCTCAAGGGTTTTGCAGTCTATTTGTTCAGTATTGTTTTTAGGAATTATTTTAAGAATCGGATGAAGGGTTTCAATTGCTTCTCCTTCATGAATTTCTTTATTAAACGGAACAATCGCTTTTTCAGAAGCAGGAATGGTAAGTTTGATATATTTATCCTGCGTTAATTCTTTATTTTCCTGAGTAATTTTTATCCATTTTTTTTCTCCCGTGATCCAGAAATCGAATGAATTCGGATTTAAAATCTGAGAATCAAATTTCAGAGTAATAATTCTTGTTCCGCCCTTCATATAAAATAAAGGACTTGCGAGAAGTAGCCCTGTTTCTGTATTTTCTGAAGAGGATGAAAATGCGGAAAAAGGAGTATTTGTTGCATTTAAAGGAAATAAATCTGTTTTTTTCCAGCTATTCTGATTGATGTAATGACTTAGAAAAGATTTAATTTTAACAGAATTAATTGCCTGATCTGAAGTGGAAGCATAAAATTTATTTTTCCCCAACGAATTTTTTCCTGCTGAAAAAATAGTATTTTTCGACAATAGAAAAGCATCTGTATTGACGGCAGGTTCTATCAAAAGATGGACAAAATCCGGCTGTGCTTTCTGCGGAAGCAATTGTAAAATATCTTTGTAATAAAAATCCAGATGTCTTTTTGTAAAGTCATTCAGATGATTTTTTGCAATACCCAAAAGTTTTAAAAAAGCCAAAAACAGTGCGTAATGCGGAGTGTGGGAAGGACAGCTTTCTAATTGTTGTGTGAATGCTTTTTCGGTGCTGTTTTTCCAATACAAAAGTAATCCGAAAAGATACTGAATATTTTTATTAAACTGATAGTTTTGTAATAAAGTAATGATTGAATTTTCGTCTGAAATCTTTGAAATAACAGAACTTAATTGTATCTCAATTGTTGTTTTAGAGCTTAATAAAAATTCTTTTACTGAAATATGATTATCTAAAGTTTCAGCTTTGTCTGTAAGGCTGATAAAATCTTTCTGAATTTTTACAAAAATTTCCCCGACTTGTTTTTTCAGTTCTTCGTTATCATTGGTTAATGGAACTGATTTTCTGATATTTTCATATTTTTTCTCGTAATCTTCAATATTCCATTTGAAGATTTGTGCTAAAACTGCGGTAGATTCCCAGGCGAAAAACGGCGACCAGTCGCTTTGTGCAATAGTAGAGTCAGATTCATTAAAATAGTGAAGGTAATGAGACATTCTCTGAGCCAATACAACATAATCTATCTCTTCTCTTTCTTCCAGAAGAAAATAGGTGGGTTGTAAGGCTGATAAAAACCTTGCATTTTGGGTGGTTCCCGTTCCCTGATGGATTGATATTTTTGAAGAACAGTTTTCCATGATGTCAGATTTTAATATGGGTTCCTTCTTCCAGATAATACGGGAATACATAATTCAGTCTGGAGTTGGTTGCACGAATGGTGTATTCAATTTCAATCCTGATAATTCCCTGTGCATCATTTGTTTCCGAGCCAAAATAAATATCATTTACATCTATTCTGGGTTCATACGTTAAAATGGCATTTTCAATAATGCCTTTAATTTTTGTAAGAAGGGGTTACCGTAACATTTTCAAACAGAAGCGGAGTAAGATCACAGCCAAAGTCTGAACGCATGATTCTTTCTGTAAGCTGTGTACTGAGTAAAATCTGGAGACTTTCCTGTATATCTTTCTCGCCGGACACGGTTTCTGCTGTTCTGGTAACAGTATTGAAAGCCGGAGGAAATCCCCATCCTTTTCCTAAAAAGTCATCTGTTTTCATAGTTTTTAGTTTTTTAATCTCCTATAATCACGGTGGGACAACCTAAAACAATTGTTCCTCCATGTGCTGTAGAGTCTCCCATTCTTGCGGCGGGAAGTCCGCCAATAAGTACTGTTGCCGATCCTTTTACAATGGTATCGGGCGGTCCTGTACAAACACAACTGTCTCCTACTACCGAAGCCGGCATTCCGCCAATTAATACGGTAGAGTTTCCTCCCGGTAAAACAGAACCTCCTATATGTAGTACTGTTCCTGTAACCATAGGGCAAACGTGCATGTCGCCGGTTCTTGCTGCTGCAGGCATAATTTAATTGAGTTTTATGATTGATCCTTTTACATCCATTGTTGCAGACGCAGAAAGTGCTGCTTTTGCCGAATTCATTTTGAAATTCATCTTTGCTTTAAGAATAAGATCTTTACTGCTGTCTAATGTAATTCCGTCGGCATTCATCACTATTTTATTTCCATTTTCGTCTTCAAGTACAAAGCCTTTTTCATCATCGCTTATTAATAGTTTATTACCTTTTTTTGTACTGAGCTCAATAGATTTTTTTTCGTCGTCCAATTGTATTTTTGTACCTTCTTTTGTTACAAAAGCTTTGGTATAATTTTCTTTTTTTATCGGAAAAGGCATTGCATTCTTTGAGCTGTAAAGGCTTCCCAAAATAATGGGCGTATCGGGATTATTTCCCAGACATCCCACAATTACCTCATCATTCACATTGGGGATAAAAAAACTTCCCATTCCGTTTCCTGAAAATACATTAGATAATCTCGCCCAGATTCCTTCTCCGCTTTCAGAAAGTGTGGGTATTCTTACTTTTATTCTGAACTGATTATCGGGATCTTCCTCAATCTGTGTAACTACGCCAATCTGTAATCCGTTCACCGAATTGGTTTGTCCGGTTTGCGCCTGTTGAGCAGGCGCAGATGGAGAATTTCTTTCTGTAAAAGACTGTTCAGATTCTACACCCAGAGTATATTCGGTTTTCCAGCATGCATTTTCAAAGGTGTGGTATTCTTTAGTTATTAATAATTTCTTTTTATCAATTTCTTTATTAATCTTATTGCAGATCAAAAAATCTCCTGCTTTGGCTTCAAGATTTCCGAAGGTTGAAAGTTCTCCCTGTATGACAGCGTGATTGCTTTTTTTAAGAAATGTATTTGCCATTCTTGTCATTGTAGAAGTCAGAAAACGGCTTTCATTAAGGAACAATGTTTTGATATTTTTTTCTGCTTCCTGCTCTGCTTCTGTTTTTTCTATTGACTGGGAAGAAGGATCCCAATATTCGATTGAAGCTTTACTGATTTTTTTTGATTCGTCTTCTCTGCCTGAAAACGTAAATACATTAATTCCGTTTTCTGCTGTATATTTTTCTTCCGGAACGGTTTCTAAAATATCTAAAGTCCTAAATTCTCCATTTCTTACCTTAACCATCATTCCGACTGAATCTAAAAATCCGACCAGATAATCCCAAGGAATTGTATGAAGATTGCGGGTGATATATTCTTCTTCCCAGCTTTGCCCCTTAGATTCAATTTTATTTGTAACATTAGCCTGCGATAAAAATCGGTCTAATTTTGTTTTGAATGTTTCGGTACTGTTATCGGATTCATTAGATGGTTTCGTTAATTGATAAGCCTGATCTTTACATTCTATTTTTACCGTAACAGCACTTTCGCTGATGCTTTTTTCAATAGATTTTACAAATCCTTTAAACAGAGTCTGAGGTTTTTTATTTACCGTTATTTTTACTTCTATATTCTGTCCTTTTTTAAGCAAATCTGTCGGTAAATCTGTTTTCGCATCTGCATCTGGATTTGAAGCAATAAAAGTAAATTTGGCAAACGGTATTTTATTCAGTTGAAAAACTACCTGTGCCTGTTTAAGCAAAGTATCCAGACCATTATTCTTTCCTTCTGTTAAAAATTCCAGTTTCAGAAGATCATCCGTTGGTATGTAAGGTTGAACAGGCATATCATTTTATTTAATGGGCGGAAACGAAATATTTTGTCCGGTTTCTATTTTTCTGAAACTTAATAATTGGTTGGTTTGGGCAACATCTATATAATACGAAGCATTTTCGTAGATGTTTTCTGCCATCAGTGGCAGCTTGTCATTCATTGTAACGGTTCTGAAGTGGGTAAGATCCGGCGAGGTTTTATTCTGCTGTGCAACCATAATCTGATGGGTTGTGGTTGCTTTAAAAACACATTTAACTTTAGCTCTTATGGGTCTTCCGTCTTTTCTGAAAAGAGTGTATTCGATGTCCATACTTTTAAGACGGCACTGCAATTTGAATCCTCCCCAAAGAATCTGGAGATAGGCTGTTTGATGAGTATCTCCGTTGTAGCCAATAGTAAGATTCTTAAATGCTTCAACGTCTTCTTCCACAGATTTTACTTCTGTAAAAGGATTAACGATGGCAGGAGAAAGCGCACCAAGGACATCTCCTGCTTTATCCAGCAAAGACATTTCTCCTTTTCCGTCTTTTATTTTTCCCGGCGGGACAACGCCAGAGCTGTCAAAAACAAAATCAAACGTTACTTCTTCCCCATCTATTTTATTGAATCCCAAGTTGCCAGAAGATGCTCCTATAGGCTGGTCTTCAGAAAATACGACATTGTTCCGGCGGATATATTTCTCTGGATTTAGCTGTACGAAAATGGTTTTTTTAGGAGTTTTTTTATAGTCGCTCGTTTCATATACTTCTATCCTCATTTTGTCTATAATCCCTAATGCTGCCTGTATCATCTTTCTTTTCTTTCTTTAAGTTTTTCCAATACTTCACGAGTACACTCTTTAATGAGCTGCGATTTTAGTTCCTGTATTTTTAAAGGATCATTTTGCTGAGAACGGGCAGAATGTACCAGCTCTTCTTCAATCTTCACTTTAATGTGTAATTCTTTAATCTGAATAGCCATCTTTTAATCATTATTAAAAATTAGGAACCGGAAGTTCTTTGAAAAAGTTATACTTCAATGTAATGGTCTCAATGACAATTTTATTCTGTTCGGCATCAAAATCACTGAATTCATAACTTAATGGAATGGCGTGTGATACATACCATACTTTCAGAGGATTTCCTTTTTCGTTTAACAAGGAAATAATGAGATTGGCAGGAGAGAAAACAAAATCTTCCAACGCCTGACTGCACCACATAGATAAACCAGACATATCCGAGGTAAGCCCTCTTTTCAGAACCAAATCCTGGTATCCGGAACGCAGTGGCAAATGATGCTTGAATTTATTTTGTCCGCCTTCGGTATAAGGTTCGGTTTCCATGGTAACTTTCAGTCCGTTAACACTTTGAAATTTTGTATCTACATTAAATTGCGGCAACAACTCAAAGATTACAGAAAAGTAAAAACCGGGAATGGGATTGCTTTCAGGCATGATGTTTAGATTTATACGTGTTCCATTGTAAATCCGTGGTTGGCTATTTCTACTGTATCTATGGCTGCTTCGTTGGCATCAGATTTCATATCGGTGCATTTTAAAGAAACTATAAAACAGTCTTTTACTTTCCAGACCACTTTGGGTTCGTGGTTTTCGTCCAGTAAAGAGATCGTGATATTGCGTCGTTCTACGGTATTTAATGCAACTGTATTATACCAATCGTAAAATTCATTATCTCCGGCAAACACTCCTCTTTTGAGTGTAATATTGCTTAATTTCTGTAATCCGGGCATTTTCTTTTTAAAAAACTCAGGGCTTGAACCTACCCGATGTTCAATAACATCCATTTCTTTGTTTAATCCGGACACTTCTGTAAAAGCTATTTTGCTGCCGCCCCATTCTACACTGAAGTGAAACTTAGGTAGCGGAAAATCTGTATTTGGCATGATGTATAGTTTTAGAGTTAATAATTAAGATTTTTGCTGCATTTGTTTGAATTCCAAAATGATAAATTCTGCTGGCCTTGAAGGAGCATATCCTACTTTTACAATCATTTTCCCATCCAGAATATCCTGTGCAGACATGGTTTGGTTGAGTCCGACTGCCACAAAAAATGCGTGTTCCGGTTTCGCTCCAGCCAAAGCACCATCGTTCCAAAGGGTTGTTAAGTAGTTTTGGATCATTCCTTTTACATTAATCCATGTTTGTGCTACGTTGGGTTCAAATACAAACTGCATACAGGCTTTTTTTACAGATTCTTCAATCATGTTGGCTAATCGTCTTACATTTACATATCGCCAGTCGTTGCTGTTTCCTGCTAAAGTTCTCGCACCCCAGACAAGATTTCCTCTTCCTGTAAATTTTCGGATGGCATTGATAGATTTTCCGGTTTCATGAATGTTCATGTTTTCCTGATCTTTATCGTTGATGTCGTCTGCTAATCCTATTATTCCGTTTACACTTACGTTTGCAGGTGCTTTCCAAACGCCTCTTGTAGCATCTGTCTGCGCATAAATCCCTGCTACCGCTCCTGAAGGAGGAACTGTATTCATCGATTGGGAAAGCTTTGAAACAATAACTGAGAAAAGCGGAATGTTAGAAATCAGATTACTTTCTTCCTCCATTACATAATTTTCCAATGCACTGACTGCGGAATTAACAGCAGCAATCATCTGGGAATTAAGTTTATCCAAAGCTGCCTGAATTTTTGCTTTATCCGCTAAACCAGCAGTGACTAACGCTCCCATGTAAGGATTTACGGCTGAGGCAGCAAATGCTCCATTTCTCCAGATGGTATCGTCAAAATGAGCATCCGGATTAGCTTCAAGCGGGGTTAAGTTAATAGGTGGATCTACATCTGGATCAGCGCCTGCGATTTGCAGATTATCATAGATATCTTTAAAATCAACCAATTTCTGAGCATATTGTTTCAGAGAAACCTGAATTAAGCTCTGTACATAAGTTTTAAACGGATTGGCTAAAGTTGTAGTCTCCCCAAGAATTTTCAGATAATCCCATAACTGGTTCACGTAAACTTTGGAATTGCTAAAGTCGTTTAAAATCATTACTTTATCATTATTCTGTTCACTCCATTTTACGCTGAATCCTTTTGGTGCTGTATTTTGATAGACTTTTTTATAAGTGATCTCAAAGTTATCCAGTAAAGGTTTTATTTTCAGATCTGTTGCGTAGATCGCAGCAAAATTTACTTTTCCCGGGACGATACCGTTAATATCATTGAATCTGAACTGATAAGGAAAATTTGCCTGTAAATAAGGATAGTAAGCGGCTCCATATTTCAGATTCTGATTTCCTATTTCATCTCTGAAGTCTTCACAGTCGTTAATTAAATTTCCAGGAGAACTTTGCTTTACATCCATAATAGTAAATCTGTCCATCAGTTTCTGACACTGCATTAATGAGTATGATTGTACAGCTCCCAAATTAGCGGCTGATAAGTTAACAGCATCCGGAAATACAATTAATGTAGGTTCGTCATATTTTTCAAGTTTATCAATTCCATATGTAAACTTTCCTTTGGTAGCTGCATCAAAAGCAGGATCATCACTATAAAGTCCTATTGAAACGATATAACATTCTCCACCACCATTGGCATAAAATAACCGCATACTGTTGTAGAGCTTGAATTTGCTTTCTGTAACAGAAGAAGTATCTAATGGAAGCAGATTACTGTCTAAATCTACCGAAATATTTGCAGGAGAAGGAGCTCCGCCAAAAAACTGCTCGTATTCCATTAAGGAGGAAATCCGAGTAGGAACATTCAGAGAGGCTGCTTTCTGTGTATATCCTACAAAGGCAGGAATTGCAGTTGCAACCTGGGCGATAGATGGAGGAAATGCATCAATCTCATTGATGTACACTCCGGGTGTTTTGATTGAGCTAATATTCATGATACAGTATTTATTGGTTTATATTTATTTTTTTTCTACAGGAATTATTTTCCAATCTTTTTTGGGTAACTTTTCGTCTTCTATTTCATACTCTCCGCTTTCTAATAATCCTGCCAAATCTTCTTTGTTATTTTCCCACAATTGTATTTTAGAGGTTTTAATGACTTCCTCACTTTCAAGATTATCTTCTTTTTGGATAGGAATCATTCTTACTTGATACAATACTGAAGGCATATATTTGGAACCCAAATAAGACCACATTTGGTTCAATTGATCGATTTTTAGGCTTACTATTTCAAAAATGAACTTTTCATAAACGCCTTTTGGCTCGTCTTTCAATAAATTATAATTGGGAGGTTGCCAATAAAAAACCCGGTTGTTTTGAAGGTATCTAATTACCACCTCTAGTTTTTCGATTCCTGTAGCGTAATCAGATTGTTTTATATTATAAGATGTGAACAGAAGTGATAAAATTAAATTCTGAGTAGGATTTTTGTATTTTGCTATGGTATTGCTTGATGGAATATAATTTTTATATAAGCTCTGATTTTTAAGTATTTTATCTTCTTCTATATTTACAATGGATAAAATAATAGAAGATTTTGAAGAAAGAAATTCATCTCCATCATTAAGCGTAGCAATATTTGCCAGTTCAACGATTGGTGTTCCTGCCATTTCTGCATTTACTGCTGCAACAAGTTTTGAAAGGAACTCTGTGATTTTCATGACTTTAATTTATATCAACAAATTTATGCATCACATAATCATTATCTTACAGGAAAAACCCTGATTCCGGGATGGGGAAATCACTATTTTTTATTAAAACTTAAATAGGAAAGATTAGTAGGCTTAAACTATCAGATTTGATGTTACAAGCTTGTAAGTGTTGAATAAATGGCTGAACTGATTTAATGAGTTCCAGATGTTTTTCTGGTATCAGAATCCACACTGGCTGTTTATAAAATATTCAACAATTCTTTGCTTACGTTGAGAGAATAATCTTTAGTATATCAATACTGAATTATTTAAATAATAATCTCATTGTTTTTGCAAAAATTTGTAGGACAAAAAATAGAAGTAACTTAAGGAAATTATAACAGATTTTTTTCTTTAGGTTATCCAATTCTTGTGTTTAGCCTGTAGCTTTTCATGTCTACCATAAATTTTTTACAGTAAGAATTAAAGAAAATCTGAACTTAGATTTGATGTAAAATAAAAAAGTACACTTTTGAAAAGTGTACTTTTATTGGGTGAATGATGGGTCTCGAACCCACGACCTTCGGAACCACAATCCGACGCTCTAACCAACTGAGCTACAATCACCGTTTTGTGAGTGCAAATATAGGAAAGATTTTTTAATTACCAAACAATTCCGTCAAAATTTTTCAAAGCAATTAACTTTTCAGACGTAAATCCCTCTGCATAAGCTATTCCCGATAGTCTTCCCAAATCCATTGCGCGATAAGTTAAGCTGTCTAAAAAGTTTTTTGAAGTAATCGGGGTTTCCGGTTCCTTAGAATCTGGATCATAAAACTGAGTTTTAAATGCTTTGCATGCCGCAATTTTTGCATCCAAAAATTCTGAAATATCAATAACGAATTCGGGCTCTACATTTTTCCATTGCATATAGTTAAAAATATGCTTTGGTCTCCACGCTTCCTGAATCTCCCCTTCCAAAACCGTTTCAATTTTTCTTAATCCGGACAAAAAGCACGCATCCGATACTAATTTCGCTCCTTTTGCATGATCTGGATGTCTATCATCAATTGTATTGGCAAAGACGATTTCCGGCCTGTATTTGCGAACCATTTTTACGATCCTCATCTGATAATCCTCTGAATTTTCTAAAAACCCATCTCTCATCTCAAGATTTTCTCTTATAGAAACACCTAAAATTCTTGCAGCATCATTGGCTTCTGCCTTTCTGGTTTCTTCTGTTCCTCTCGTTCCGAGTTCTCCTCTCGTGAGATCAACGATAACGCAGGTCTTACCTTCTGAAACCATTTTGGCTATCGTTCCCCCGCATCCCAGTTCTACATCATCAGGATGCGCTCCAAAAGCTAATATATCTGTTTTCATACTATCAAAGATAGGATTAAAATAAAAACTTCCCAAACATTACGAATGGGAAGTTTCATTAATTATAATTTAAAGTTTAAATTATTTGTTGATTTCTGCATTCAACTTTACTGCATCCTGATAGGTTGGATCCAACTGTACAGATTTTGCAACATAGTCTTTTGCTTTCGCCACATCAGAATCCTTAGACATATATGCCACAGCAAAGTAAGCATAAGCTAAAGTCTGTTTATTAGCTTCCTGCTCTGCAGGTTTTACGGTACTGATGAATTTTTCATACGCCATTTTAGCCGCATCATTATTTCCAGCCTGCTGATAAGAATATCCTAAGCTGTAGTAACCCGGAGCCCAATCTGGTAAAAGGGCATTCATTTTCTGCCATGTAGCTATTGCACCATTCCAGTTCTTTGCATCCTGATAAGCAGTCGCAAGTTTGAATAAAGAATCTGAGTCCTGAGCATTTGCAGCCACTTTCTGCTTTAATCCTTCAATTGTAGGGTTTGTAGGTCCTGCATCAATATCAGCCTGAGAAGCTCCTCCTCCAGCGATTTTCACCAATTCCATATCCCACTTCAAGGTTTCATCTTTAGCTGCTTTTGCGATGGCAATTTTCTGCTGAGCTTCGTTCATTAAAGCTGTTTTTTTAGCTGCATCCGTTTCTGTCTTTGCTAAACCTGCGGCAATAAGTCCCTGTAAACCTTGATCTGCAGGCTGTACCCTTGATTTATCAGCCTGAGAAACAAAACTATCCATGTTCTGTTTTGCTTCCGCATATTTTCCGTCTGCATATAACTGATATGCTCTCAGTTTAAATTTAATAGGATCGTTGATCTTATCAAAAATCTTATCTAAAACCTGCTTAGAATTTGCGTAATCTTCATTGGTAAAATAAAGTTTAGCGATTTCCAATTGCGTATAGGGATCTTCATCGGCATATTTTGTATAATTGATCAAATCCTGAGTCGCTTTCGCATTTTGCTGATATCTGATATCGTAAGCCGCAAGAGCTTTATACGCCGGAGCATAAGAAGGATCTGTAGCAATTGCCTTATCTATACTTGTTTTAGCCTGTTGCCACTGTTGCGCAGCCATCCATAAAGTCCCGATTCTTGTATAAACCGATGCTTTATTTTTAGCTAAAGGAAGCGCTTTGTCATAAGCAGACATTGCATCTCCGGGCATTCTTTTTAATCTGTAAGCATCTCCTAAAGTATAATAGTAATGAGCCGGAACACCTTTTTTCTCTGCTCTTTCAATTGCTTTATTCAAATACTGAATAGCCAAATCCGGAGAGTTATTTTTCTCAAATAAAGTTAAAGCTTCTGCCGCTCTGAAAAGAACTTCTGCATCTTTTTCTTTTGAATCGGTAACGATTTTCTGAATTTCCGCAATAGCACCCTTATCTCCTTTACCCAGTTTTACAGTTGCCAAACCTAATTTATTTAAATAGCTTTTGCCATCTGCTGCAAGACCTTTGTTAAAACTATCAGTTGCTGCCGCATAATCTGGCTCACCCTGCTTCAAGTACGTATTTCCTAAATAGAAATAGTTTTCTGCAGTAGGCGCCGAAGCGATCATGTTCGTAAAATTAGTTTTTGCCTGAGCATATTTATCACTGTCTATACTGTTGATACCATCCTGTACAGTTTGTGCAACGGCAAAGTTGGTAAAAAACACTACAGCCGCTCCAAAGGCAAGCTTCTTTACATTCATATTCATTATATCTTTCATTTTATATTTTCTAATCTAAATTTCGATTTAAGTAATACACAATTTTCAGACCAAAATAATACATTTATTTTGGTTAAAGGATTAATTTAATACTTTTTAACGCATTTGAACTTCTCTTCTGTAGAGATTGTAAGGCTGTAATCCTTCCTTCTGAACGATCATCTGCCCAAGCTGAGTGCACGAATACCTTATGAAACCATTGGCAATATTGAAGTTTCCTTCGTTTGTTAAAAAATACAAAACTCTGGTAAAAGGATAATTCATTTTGCGGAGGTTTTCAAAATCTGTAGTGTAAAGTTTTCCTTTGTCTTCCACAGGAAGAATCTTTACCATGCTTCTCAACTGTTCAGACTCTTTATCATAAGGACGGCTGAATGTATTGAGCCCGATAACTCCTATTTTATCGGGGTATTTATTAAGTTCTTCAATAATATTCTTGCTTCCCGGAATAACTGAAAACTTTAAATCTTTCGGCTGTTTTTTAAGTTTCTGCGCCACAAAATTCAGATTGCTGGAATTGGCTCCGTCGAAAATAAATTCTTTATTATCCGACTGCAATCCTTTCTGAATTTCTTCCATCGTAATACTTTCTTTAGGAGAGTCTTTAGGAACAATAAAAATAACAGCATCTGCAGCGAATTTTGCAGGTAAAAACTTCAGTTCGATCTGTTCTTCGTATGTCTTAATTTCTTCCGGCGTAAGATCTCTGGACATTACCACGATTCTTGTCTTATTGTTTAATAAATCAATGAATCCGAGATCTTCTTTTTTCGTAGCGACTTTGATCTTTGTTTCGGGATAATTAATCATATATCCTTCTGCTAAAGCTTCCGTAACACTTTTAAAAGATTCATCCGTAAGAATCGTCATTTCTCCTTTATGGTAAGATGGAGATTTTTCTTCTTTTTTACAACCAACTGCTATTATGCTAATGAAAAACAGCATTAGAAGCTTAACACTATTCTTCATTTCCTGAATTTTTAATTTTTGTAACCGCTCTGTAAATTCTGAAAATTCCATACAAAATAAGAAGTCCGCCTAATGCATAGGCAACTCCGGGTTCCAGAACTGTGAAGAAAAACCTGTAATACATTACTACGATTCCCAGAACGATATAAAATAATCCCGTAACGAGGGATAACCAATTGAACATCATATAACAAAAATACCAAAAAAAATAAAAAGAGAAGCAAATGCTTCTCTTTTTTAATTATTATTTAAAGATAAATCTTATCCTTCAAAATTCATTGTTAAAGGTAATCTGAATCTATAACGTACAGATTGTCCGTTAATTTTAGCAGGAGTCCATTTATTTTTAATAGACTTGATGGTTCTGATTGCTTCAGCATTGAAGTCAGAGTTTCCACCGCTAGCTTTAACGTCTGTAATACTTCCATCTCTTTCTACAACGAAAGTGATTTCAGTTTTTACTGTACCTTCATCTCCGTTCATCGCTGAACCATCGAAGTTACTGGATACTTTATTTCTGAAAGCATTAATACCTCCAGGGAATTCAGCAGTCTGCTCAACTTCTGTATAAACCTGAGTATCACTTACCTGAGGTTTTACTTCTGCGGTAGACGCCTTTGTACCTGTTGATGGTGGCGGTGGCGGCGGAGTGTAAGCCGGAGCTTTTACCCCTTCCTGATTTACCAGACCTGTTGTTGTTTCTAACTGCTTAGAAATTGGCGGAGGTGGCGTTTCAATTTTCGGAGCTTTTACAGGCTCAGGAACCACGTTCTGAATAATTTCAATTTTCTCTTCCTCTTTTGGTGGAGGTGGTGGAGGTGGTTCTTCTTCTTTTGGCTGTTCAATAATTTTATCTTCCTGAAGAATTTCTACCAAATCTGCTTTAACTTCTTGTTTTTCAGGTTCAGTAAGTCTCTTAATGGTAAGATAGATAAATGGAGACAAAGCCGCAATAAGGAATAATGCTGTTCCAACGATAAAAGATTTTGTCAGAAGTTTTGGATACTGATGTCTTAAATCGTATGCACCATATTCCTTGTTTCTATTTTCAAATACAATCTCATCTAAGGTAAGATTAGGATCGTATACATTTTCGTTTGCCATAGATTTACAATTTTATGGTTTAAATTACTTAGTAGCCGGAGCTGCTGCAGCACCAGAGTTACCCACTTTTCTATCGTAAATAGCTTTTTCCCAAGGTTTAAGATCAGTAACACCGTACTGCTCACTCTTAGTAATTGCCATTTCGTCCAGGATATCTACGAAGTTTTTATATACAGCATCGTCAGTTGGCTTAATAATAACTGTAAATTTAGTTTTATCAGCCGCATTTGCTTTTGCCTGCTCAATTACTTTTCGGATTCCCTCTCTATCGAAAGTAGTTTCATTAAGATTCTGATCTGTTAAAGACGTATTGTCCTGCTGATGCCAGAAGATCTTATTGTTTTTACCTAATAATAAAGATATAGAGTTCGAAAGTTTAATTTCTGTTGGAGGTGGTTTTTTTGTTTCATCCTTCGGTTTTGCCGGAAGACCCAAATCCATTACATTCGGTTTAGAGAATGTGGTTGTGAACATAAAGAAGGTAATCAATAGAAAACCCAAGTCCACCATCGGAGTCATATCGACTCTGGTACTCTGTTTCTTGGAACGTACCTTGCCGCCTTTGGCGCCCTTTTCCTGTACTTGTACTTCTGCCATTTCTAAATGATATTATTCATTAGGTTTACCTTCTTGTGATGTAATCAACCAAAATTTAAGAAAATCGATATCTCTTAAACCCTCGAATAAGCTTTTAACTTTCGGATATTCTGTTGTAACGTCTCCTTTGATTGCTAATTTGTAATCAGGATTTACGTTCAAACTTTCTTTTACCCAGTCTACTAACTGCTTATTCGTACTATCCATAGGAATCCCTGTAGGACTCTTGAAATTCTTCTGCTCGTCATCTGGCAAATCAAGATAGCTCTTAAGCTGGTTCATCGGAACCCCAATTGCTTGTACTTTCTGGAATGCAGCTTTTTCATTATTGTCAAAAGTAACTCCGTACTTTTTTCCCATATTGTCTAAAAGCTGTAGTCTCTCTGATGCATTTTCTACAGGCTGGAAATAAAATTTTCCGTCCGGAGTAGCGTTGATGGTCATCAAACTTGCATCAGGAAGTAACTTCTCTGATATTGAAGATGGCGGTTTAATCTGCTCCACATCAGGTTTTTTAAACTGAGTGGTCAAGATAAAGAATGTAAGCAGTAGGAACGCAACGTCACACATTGCCGTCATATCCGTCACTACTCCATGTCTTTTTGGTTTGACTCTCGCCATTATTATTAATGATTTTTAATTAAACTTCTTTTTACTTACTGCAAATTCCTTGCTACAATTCTTAGTTGAATTCAGCAAAAGACTGTTGGATGCTCATTGCGATCTCGTCGATCTTATAAGTTAATCCGTCGATTTTAGAAGTAAAGAAGTTATAAAGGATAATAGCGATTGCTGAAGTACCAATACCTAAAGCTGTGTTAATCAAGGCTTCAGAGATACCTGTAGAAAGTGCAGCAGCATCCGGAGTACCCCCTCCTGAACCTAATGCGAAGAACGCCTTGATCATCCCGATTACCGTACCTAAAAGTGCTACTAACGTTGCAACAGTACCTAAAGTAGAAAGGATCATCATGTTTTTCTCAAGCATTGGCATTTCAAGAGTAGTCGCTTCTTCGATTGCTTTGTTAAGCGCTACCATTTTTTGCTCTTTGTTAAGCGTTGTATCGTGAGATAAAGCTTTGTAAGTAGTAAGACCTTCTTTTACTACGTTACCAACAGAACCTTGCTGTCTGTCGCACTCTTCTAAAGCTTCATCAATTTTGTTTTGGTTTAGTAAGCTTCTTACCTGTACAACGAAGTTGTCTAAGTTTCCTTTTCCGGCAGCTTTGCTAAGAACGAAATATCTTTCAAAAGAGAAAACGATTACCGTGATCATGAAAGTAATCAAGATTGGTACAATAACCCCTCCTTTGTAGATAATACCTAAGAACGATTCTGGGTGAATGTCTTTCCCCTCCTTGTCAGCAAAAGCAACAGATGCTCCTCCTAATTCATTAGCATCTTTAAAGTTTCCCGGGTTACCTAGAACGAATAAATAAATACAAACTCCTATTGCAAAGATAATAGGAATAATTACAGCTGGGTTTAAACCTCCCGACTTTCTAGCAATTACTTGCTCATCATTTTTTGAAACATTCATTTCCATATTTAACTAAATTATATTGTTTTAAAATTTTACAAGGTGTAAATTAAAGGCAAAAATAATTAAAATGCAAGAGTCTTAAATAAACATTTGCCATTTTTTTGATAAAGAAAATTTAATACACTTTCGATATTACAATTATTTTCTCTTTTTTTGGTAATATTTTTCAATTTTAACATTTACGTTAAAAAATCAAAAAATTTAAGCCTTCATTTTTTTTAATTTGCCAATGTTAATTTTTTTTTAAATTACTATATTCACAATTCTGTGAGGCACTACAATGATTTTCGTCGGGGTCTTCCCTTCCAGAATCTGCAACATTTTTTCGTCTTTAAGTACCACTTCCTCCACTTCTTTAGGTGAAAGCTGTGCAGAAAGTGAAATTTTAAACTTCATTCTTCCGTTAACGCTTACCGGATACAAAATCTCATCCTCCACTAAGTAATCCTCGTTCAATAAAGGGATTTTTTCAAATTCTATAGAATCCTGATGCCCCAATAAACTCCAAAGCTCTTCACAGATGTGAGGTGCATACGGAGAAATGATAACGGCTAAAGGTTCTAAAATATTGCGTTTGTTGCATTTTATTTTTTGCAGTTCGTTTACAGCGATCATAAATGAAGAGACAGACGTATTGAAAGAGAAGTTTTCAATATCGTAAACCACCTTCTTTATTAAGGTATGTAAAACTTTGTATTCCGCTTTGGTTGGCTCTTCATCGGAAACCGAGAACGTATCTCCGTCAAAATATAAATTCCAGAACTTTTTAAGAAAACCGTAAACTCCACTCAGGCCTTGCGTGTTCCAAGGCTTTGATTGTTCCAACGGACCTAAGAACATTTCATACAATCTTAAACCGTCTGCTCCGTATTCTTCGCAAATATCGTCAGGATTTACCACATTGTATTTTGACTTGGACATTTTTTCTACATCACGACCTGTGATGTATTTTCCGTCTTCCAAAATAAATTCCGCATCTGCGTAATCCGGTCTCCAAGCTTTGAAAGCTTCAGTATCCAGTTCATCAGAAGTTCCTTTTAATAAAGATACATCAACGTGGATTGCCTGAGTTGTATAATCTTTTGCTAAATTTTTAGAAACATATTGATTAGTTCCGTCAACTCTATAAACAAAAGCACTCATCCCCAAAATCATCCCTTGGTTAATCAACTTTTGGAAAGGCTCATCTTGACTAATGTATCCTCTATCTTTTAAGAACATATTCCAAAAACGAGAATATAACAAGTGACCGGTTGCGTGTTCGCTACCTCCAATATATAAATCCACCTGTCCCCAATAATCAGCCAGTTCTTTTTTAACAAAAACCTCATCATCATTAGGATCCATATATCTAAGGAAATACCAAGAACTTCCTGCCCAACCCGGCATTGTAGATAATTCTAACGGGAAAACTGTTTTTTCATCAATTAAATTGGTATCGACTACTTTTTGGTTGGCTTCGTCCCACGCAAATGTTTTCGCATTTCCTAAAGGTGGATCTCCGTCTTCAGTCGGCAGATATTTTTCAACTTCAGGAAGTTCCAAAGGCAAAGCGGAAGTTGGCAATGTATAAGGCATTCCATCCTTATAATAGATAGGAACCGGTTCTCCCCAATATCTTTGTCTTGAGAAAATCGCATCACGCTGTCTGTAGTTCGTTGTTCCGTGTCCGATTCCTTTTTTCTCAATAGCAGAAATAATCAATGCCTTTGCATCGTTATAACTTAATCCATTTAAGAAATCAGAATTTACGCAAACCGAATCTTTAGAATCGAAAGAAGCTTCCTGAACATCTTCGTCCGTTTCCACTACTTTTTTAATTTCTAAATTAAATTTCTTTGCAAATCTGTGATCGCGCTCGTCATGTGCAGGAACCGCCATTACAGCACCCGTTCCGTAACCCATCAAAACATAATCTGAAATATAGATCGGCATTCTTTCTCCACTGAAAGGATTTAAAGCATAACTTCCCGTGAAAGCCCCCGAAACATTTTTCACGTCCGCCATTCTGTCACGTTCCGTTTTCTTAGAAGTTTCTTCAATATAAGAATCTACCTCAGCTTTTTGCTCTGCAGTTGTGATGGTTTCCACCAAAGGGTTTTCCGGAGCCAGAACGATAAAAGTCGCTCCAAAAATAGTATCCGGTCTTGTAGTAAAGACTTCAACGATCTCGTCATGTCCTTCCACATTGAATCTCACCTGCGCTCCCTGAGATTTTCCGATCCAGTATTCCTGAGAATCTTTCAAAGGTTGTGGCCAGTCCAGAGTTTTTAATCCCTGCAATAATCTTTCAGAGTACGCAGAAATCCTCATGCTCCACTGCATCATTTTCTTCTGGAAAACAGGAAAACCTCCTCTTTCGGATTTTCCGTCTTTCACTTCATCATTTGCCAGAACGGTTCCCAAAGCAGGACACCAGTTTACAGTGGTTTCCGCTCTGTAAGCCAAACGGTAATTTAATAAAATGTCTTCTTTATCAATTTCTGAAGCTTCTTTCCACTCTTCCGCCGTGAAATTTAATTCATCGTTCTGATTGGCATTTAATCCTTCCGTTCCTTTTTCTTCAAAACGTTTAACCAAAGATGAAATAGGCTCCGCTTTATCAGTATCTTTATTATACCACGAATGGAACAGCTCAATAAAAATCCACTGTGTCCATTTGTAATAAGAAGCATCGGAAGTTCTTACTTCTCTGCTCCAGTCGAAAGAAAAGCCAATTTTTCTTAACTGCTCTTCATATCTTGTAATGTTTTGCTCTGTCGTAATCGCAGGATGCTGCCCTGTCTGAATCGCGTACTGTTCAGCAGGAAGCCCGAAACTGTCGTAGCCAACCGGATGGAGAACATTAAAACCCTGATGTCTTTTGTACCTCGCGTAAATGTCGGATGCGATATATCCAAGCGGATGACCTACGTGAAGTCCTGCTCCGGATGGATACGGAAACATATCGAGAACATAAAATTTAGGTTTGTCTGTGTTGTCGGAAGTTTTATACGTTTGATTATCTTCCCAGTACTTCTGCCACTTTTTTTCTATCTGCTGATGATCGTAAAACACTTTTTTATAGATATTAGATGTTAAGATATTAGATGCTGGATTCTTTTAAATTCCTTTTCTAATTTTCACAAAAATAATGATTTTAAAAGAAATGGAAATTTAAATTTGACGAAATAATGCATAAAAAAATCTCATCAGTAGATGAGATTTGTATTTTATATTGATAATTCAGACTATTACTGAGGTATTCTCTTAAATGTATAGGTTTCAGAATGGAATTCGGTAGGATCTGATTTGTCTTCAAACATGATGTTTAAAGCAGTATCGCTGATGCTGATAATTCTTCCCTGATCCGGCTGAACAATTCCCTGATATTTTATCTGAATAGCTTTACTATCTTTATCATAGGTATAAGTGAATGTTCTGTCGAAAGTAGGTGTACAGGTTCCCGGCGTTGCGCTGTCTCCCATATCTTTTCTTGTTCCTGCATTTCCGGAAGCGAACGTCCATCTTGAAGTCTGCTGACAAGTGGTATCAAAAGAAATACCGTCCGAAACAGGAACTTCTCCTATTGCAACTACGGTTACTACTTTTTTCACGGGCTGCCAAACTCCCACTAACGGAGCTTCCTGCACCACTTCGTCGTCGTTATTACATCCTGTTGCTACAAATAATGATAAACCTGCAAATAATAATGCTAATTTCTTCATATATCAATTTTTTCAAGCGCTAAAATTATGATTTATTTATATTATTATACAATTTTTTTAAAAAAATATTGTTAAAATTTATTGTTTTCTGTGTATCGGCATTTCAAAAGCGTTGTTTTTCCTTTATTCAGCAAACATTCATTACCGGAAATATGATCTTTTCTGCGAAAAAAACTATTTTTGTAACAAACAAATGCAAATGCAAGACCTTACGAAAAATAATTTTGATTTTATCCGTGTTCTCCTCGCTTTCATCGTTTTTTTAGGGCATCTTGGAGCTTTAAGCGTTTCTCCGGAGCTGAAATTTCTGGAACACAGCCCTATCGAAATTGCCGTTTTCGGTTTTTTTGTGGTGAGCGGATTTCTCATCGCCAGAAGCTATGAGCATTCTTCCAGTCTTAAAAGCTATATTAGCAAAAGAATCAGAAGAATTGTTCCGGCTTATTTATTGGTTGTTTTTCTCTGTGCCATTTTACTCAGTCTTGTAAGCACTTATTCATTCAGGGAATATTTTAGTAATACGCAGGTCTACAAATATCTTTTCTGGAATTCCATTTTTTTAAATTTTAAAGCACCGTGGCTTCCGGGAGTTTTCGGAAATCAGGCAGTCAACGGAGCTCTTTGGACACTGAAGATAGAGATGTGCTATTATTTTGCTGTTCCGCTGATGTTTTTACTGTTTGGAAAAAACAATAAATACAGAAACATCAGTTTAATAATTCTTTATTTCCTTTCTCTTATTTATCTTAATTATTTTGAGCTTCAGGGAAAGATTTCACTGGCGAAACAGCTTCCGGGAACGCTGTCTTATTTTATACCGGGAATGCTGATCTATTTTAATTTCGACAAATTCATCAAATATAAAAACATTCTTTTTGTTGTCGCATTAGCAACAGTCTGGATCGATTTATTTACAAAGATTCAGCTTTTTTCTCCGATGATGATCGGGATTATCGTCCTATATATTGCATATTCTTTTAAGTTTTTAAATAATTTCGGAAAATATGGCGATTTTACCTATGGAATTTATATCTTCCATTTCCCGATCATCAGAACTTTTACCACACTGGGATTATTTAAAGATTACAATCCTTACGCGATGGCTTTTGTATGTATGATGGTAGTTATTGCAGTAGGAATCAGTTCCTGGCATTTTTACGAGAAAAAATTTTTATAAAACACAACAGATGAAAGAATTAGTTTCGATAATAACCCCCTCCTACAATTCGGCAGAATTTATAGAGGAAACCATACAGTCTGTACTCAGCCAGACGTATGAAAACTGGGAATGGCTGATCTCGGATGATCGTTCCCAAGACAACACCGTAGAACTTATCCAAAAGTATAATGATCCCAGAATAAAAGTACAGGTTCTTGAAAAAAACGGCGGCGCAGGAAATGCCCGAAATAAAAGCCTCGAAAGAGCGGAAGGTCGTTACATCGCCTTTCTGGATTCCGATGATTTCTGGTATCCCGAATATCTTGAGGAGATGATCGGGTTTATGGATAAAAACAATGCAGAATTGGTGTACTGCAATTATTCCAGATGTGACGAACATACGATGCAACCGGTTCTAAAAGATTTTGAAGCCGATACAATCGTCACCTTTTCCAACCTGCTTAAAACCTGCAGACTGGCTCCGGTTTCTACCATGTATGACACCAAAAGAGTGGGAAAATTCTTCTTCCCCGTGAAAAGCAAACGTGAAGATCATGTGATGTGGCTGAATCTTCTGAAAAAAATCCCGAAAGGCTATCCGCTGAATAAAACACTTGCTAAATACAGGATGCGCGAAAACAGTGTTTCCAGAAAGAAAAAAAACATCATCAGAGATCAATATCTGGTGTACAAAGACTTCATGGGATTTTCTACGGTTAAATCTTTATACTATACCGCAAACTGGGCATTCAACGGATTTTTGAAATATTCGAAAATTTTTAATTAATTTTATTGAATGGAATATTCAAAAGAGTTCAAAACCGCTCTGAGCAATTTTTCTTCTGTAGAAAAAGACCGCCTGATTTTCAGATTATTAAAAAAAGATAAACTTTTATCTAAAAAACTATACTTCGAACTTATTGATCCTGAAACCACAGACAATAAAAGAGATGCGATGGAGGAAATTGTTTCCGAAAAAGTTTTACTGGCATCAAAATACATCAGCAATCAGAAATATTTCCTTGGAATTATCCGCAAAATAAGCAGTGAAATTACTGAACACGTAAAAGTAACGACCGATAAATTCGGAGAAGTTTCTCTTAATTTATTGTTGATTAATGAGATTTTAGAATACAATGAAGATCTGAGCCGACAAAGATTCGATAATGTTTATAAACTGTATCTCTACATCATTAATAAAGTGGTGAAAGCTTTGCTTTTAACCAAAAAACTGGATGTCGATTACTGGATGGAAATTGATGAGCATCTGGATAATTTAAAAGATAAAATCCTTGAGAATACATATTTATCCAAACTTTTTATTAACAACGGGATCGATTTTAACTGGCTGACTAGCGATAAGATTCCGGAAAATTTTGACCAGATCATCAAAGACATTAAAAATCAGGGATTTTTACGATAAGATTTTCTGTAAGATCAGTTCCGTAGAATTCGGTTTTTCAGAGACAAATTTTTCAGCATTTTCAGACATTGCCTGAAGCGAATCTTCATTATTAATTAAAAACAGAACAAAATCTGCAGCAAGACCTGCATTTTCAAAAGATCTTCCTCCATCCGCCGAAATAAGACCGTCTGCTTCAGGATTTTTTCTGTACTGATTTCCGAAAATTACCGGAACGCCAAAGGTTGCCGCTTCCAGAATATTGTGAAGTCCCGCCTCATGAAACCCTCCTCCTACCACCGCAACATCGGCGTAAGAATACAATTTTGAAAGCAAACCGATGCTGTCGATAATTAAAATATTTGAGTTAAAATCCTCAACAGAATTTTTAATTTCACTGTATAAAATGGCTTCCGGAAAAAGCTGTTTCAAATGGGAAACTCTCTTCAGATCGTGCGGAGCAATAATTAATTTTGCGTAAGGACTTCCCTGCGAAACTTCCAGCGCAATCTTTTCTTCCGCCTGCCACGAACTTCCGAAGACAACGGTTTTATCTTCGCCAATAAAATCTTTAATCCAATCTACTTGATTGTCTCGATGCCTCAACTGTTTTACACGGTCAAATCTCGTATCTCCTGTTACCGAAGATTTTGTTAATCCAATGCTTTTAGCCAGAGCAAAGGACATTTGGGTCTGATGAAAAAACCAATCGATATTTTTCTGAAGCTGCTGTACAAACCATTTTCCATACGATGTAAAAAACGACTGACGATCGTAGAACAAAGCTGAAATCACATACGTTTTTGCGCCTTTATTTTTAAGCTCATCCAGAAGATGATACCAGTAATCATACTTCACCGTAAAAAATAGTTGAACATCAAAATGGTCTGTAAATTCTTTTACAGCAGATTTCTTATCGAAAGGAAGATAACAGATCACATCCGCAATAGGTTTCTTTTTTACCACGTTTTCATAACCGGATGGAGAAAAGAAAGTGACTAAAATTTTATGATCCGTAAATCTTTCTTTCAACTGTTCCAAAACAGGCAGTCCCTGTTCATATTCTCCAAGACTTGATGCGTGCATCCAGATCACTTTATCAGATTTTTTAAAACCGGATTTCACCTTTTCTAAAGATTCTTTTCTGCCTTCAACGCCTTTTTTAGTTTTGTCATTGAATAACGCAAAAACCTTCATCCCGAAGATGAGCAGATGGATAAATATGTTGTAAAAGAAAGCCATATGTATGAGTTTTAAACTTCCGTTCTGTCGTTATCAGTCGAAGGACTGGAAATGACTAAAAATTCCAGATCTTCATCAGATTCATTAGCAATATAATGTTTAGATTTTGGTGTAATTGTAATGCTTTCACCGTTTTTTACAGACCACCTTTCGCCATCAATAAAAAAGACAGCTTTCCCTTTTAAAATATAAAAAAACTGTTCTGCGAGATGATGAAAATGCAGTTTTTCCGAAGTTCCGGAAGGCATGATTTCCTGCTTTATGGATAATTTACCATCATTTTTCAGAATCCAGCTACCGCAGTTGTCTCCCCAAATATAATGTTCGGAATTATTTTTAGACTGTATCATTTAAATTGAGAACTAATCATTAGAACCGTTATCACACTTCCCAGAACAGAAAGAATTACTGTAGCTATTTTAATTTTCGGCTTTGCATTCTCATCAAAAGAATATCTGAACATATAGTCCTGACTGTTCAGAAAAATCATCATGATTAAAACATACAGCCACCGGATGAAAATTTTCATGATGAGAAACTGGGCATATTCATTTTCCGGAGTAATTTTCACCGGAAAATTTGAAGATCCCGGATCGCGAACCGTATAGGCGAACAAAATGTAAAAAACCAAAGCAAAAACGGGTAACAGAAAAGCAAATTTCTTACTCCCGAAATTATCTGCCTTACCGTCTAAATCAAAATGAATGGGAATGATATTAGGCAGCGATTTATAATGTTTCACTGTAAACCACCACAGAAAAACCAGTAATCCGAAATTAAAAATATCAAAAACTGCAAAGAGAATATTTTCCATTTCAGACAGATTTTAAGTTAAAGCAAACTTTTAATTACTCTTAGCTTATGGGTATGTTTATTCATTTCTTTGTTAAAAATTCCTGTAGAATCGAGCGTGTCGATTCGCACTTTTCCGGAAGCGTGAATAATTCTCTGGTTATCCAGCATGATTCCGACGTGGATGATTTTTCCTTCCGGATTTTCAAAAAACGCCAGATCTCCCGGCTGACTTTCTTCAACAAAGCTTAATGATTCTCCCACCTCAACCTGCTGTGAAGCGTCTCTCGGTAATTTTATGTCGTGAATTTTGTAAACCAACTGTGTAAAACCTGAGCAGTCTACTGCAAAAAAGCTTTTACCGCCCCATAAATATGGCACATTCAGGAATTCTTTTGCTGTTAAAGCAATACTTTCTCGCACGTCGTGACTTCTTCTTGACGCAACCGCAGGAAATTCAACTTCCGAACCCATGGAAAGAAGTGTTTTACCGTCATTCATCAAGACAGAAGAAAAGTCTTCAGTTACAACGGTTACTTTCCGTTTAGTCAGATATTCGTCTGTTACAGGTTTAAGCTGTTTCGTATCCATCCATCCTTCATAGCCGTCATAATGCATTTTTATTCTGGTCCAGTTCTTATTCACTTCCAGAATATCTGCACTTTCCCCAAATAATATTTCCGTAACAATTTCTGCCCTGTCCGAACCTTCTGCACGAACGGGAGCTACTGTAACAACACAAATTCCTTTATTCATTTATTTTTCTAATTAAAAGGTTAAGACTTTGGTTCAGGTTGAGAAAATACGCTGTAAAATCTTAACCTTAAACTCAACCTCAAATTACTTTCTGCGTAAAAAATTCAGCCCGTCACGCAAAGGTAAAATAAGATTTTCAAAATCATCATCTTTTGCAATCAAATCATTCAGTTCCTTAATGACCTGCGTAGATTTCTGTTTCGGATTTTCTTCCAGAACTTTTCCGTACCAGAGAACATTATCAAACATCACCACCGAGCCGGATTTTGTTCTTGGCTTTATTAATCTGAAATATTCTGCATAATTTTCTTTGTCGGCATCAATGAAAACCAGATCAAAAACCTCATCGGTTTCTCTTAGAAATTCCTTCGCATCCTGAAGCCTGAAATGAATCTGAGAAGCATATTCGCTTTCCGCGAAATACTTTTTAGGAAGATATGCCAAATCTTCATTCACATCCAAAGTGGTGATTTTTCCGTCTTTTGCCATTCCTGTTGCCAGACAAAGTGTTGCATAGCCTGTAAAAGTCCCTATTTCCAGAATATTTTTCGGCTGCATCATCTGCGAAATGATGGTTAACAATCTTCCCTGCTGATAACCGGAGATCATGTGTGGCTGTGTGGTCTTCTGATACGTTTCCCTTCTCAGTTTTCTCAGAATTTCAGGCTCCGATGAAGCGTGTGTTTCAAGGTACCTGTCCATTTCTGGAAGTTTTTCTTCAAAAAAGCTCATGCTGCAAATTTTATTTCGGTCAAATTTACTTAAATATAACAAAAAAGCGGGAACAATCCTAAAGATTCCGGAAAGATGGGAAAATCCCCCAGTTTAATTACCGTAAAAATACGGATGGTCTCGTCTGCGAATAAGCCTAACTTTGCATTGAAGGGTAAAAACACACGACATAATGCTTGCGGAAAAAAAACAAATTAACCAGAGAAATCAGAAGACTACAGTGCGTAAAAGCACTGTGGATTCTTTTTCTAAAAAAACTAAACCGGAACTATCCAATTCATTTTTTCAAAAAATTATTTCTTTGCTGAAAAAAGAAGAACTAATTTGATTAATCACAAACAACAAATCCCGAATTGCTTCGGGATTTGTTTTGTATTGACTGAATGTTGATTGTAAATTATTTCTTTGGCGCAATATCCATTAATTTCATAAACTCATCAAGTTTAGGCATAATGATGATCTCCGTTCTTCTGTTTTCCGCTCTTCCTGAAACGCTCATGTTAGTCGCTTTAGGATTGTATTCGGAACGTCCACCTGCTGTAATTCTTGCAGGATCTACTCCAAACTGAGTCTGAAGAACTTTAGCAACCGCTGTTCCTCTTAAAGCAGAAAGATCCCAGTTGTCTTTTGGTAAATTCGGAGAGCTTAAAGGAGCGTTATCTGTATTTCCTTCGATAAGAACAGAATATTTATCGTAATCGTTAATTACTTTAGCTACTTTTCCTAACACTTCCTGAGCGGCAGGTAATACGTTGTAATCTCCTGTTTTGTACAACATTTTGTCTGAAAGAGAGATCATTACCACTCCTTTCAGCACTTTTACCTGAACATCGCTGTCTGCTACGTTATCCAACGATCTTTTCAGTTTGTTTGATAATGCTAAATTCAAGCTGTCGTTTTTCGCATTGCTTGAGATAAGCTGTTTGATATAAGAGTTTGAAGAATTGATTTCTCCAACCAGCTTGTCGATATTGGCGGAGCTTTTCCCTGAATTCGAAAGACACGCATCCAATGAAGATTTCAAAGCATCATGCTGACTTTTCAATAAATTATTTTCACTTGTTAAAGCTGAATTCTGAGACTTCAGTTCCTGAATTTCTCTCTGTCTTTCACCTACGTTTTCAATACATTGCTTGTAATTTGAGCTCAATGCATCATACTGCTTTTTGCTGATACAAGATGTCATTCCCAACACCATTGCAGATACTGCTAAAATTTTAAAAATTTTCATAAATAATCATTTTTAGACGAACCAAAGGTAACGAAATTCATTTTAATTATATGAATTATCTTTGCATAAAAGAAATTTCGGACATCCATGCTGAACATAGACAACTTCCAAAATCAGCTTAAAAACATTGTTGATTCCCCCGAAAACCGAAGCTATCTTCTTGCGGTGAGCGGTGGTGCAGATTCTATGGTTTTAGCACACTGTTTTAAGGACTTAGGCATTCATTTTCAGATTGCCCACATCAATTATAAACTTCGTGGAGAAGATTCGGATCTGGATCAGAAAACGGTGGCGGATTTTTGTGAGAAAAACCATATTAAATTTCATTTATACAAAGTTTCAGAAAAAGACCAGAAGCCGGAACATTCTATCCAGCTTTGGGCAAGAGAACTGCGGTATGAATTTTTCAGAAATATTCAAAGAGAAGAAAATCTGGAATTTTTAGTCACCGCGCATCATCTGAACGATCAACTGGAAACTTTCATCATCAATCTTTCGAAAGCAGCCGGAATTAATGGTCTTAGCGGAATTCCGGCAAACGACAATCACATTTTAAGACCTCTTTTAAATTTCACAAAAGAAGAAATCTACGAATTCGCAGAAGAAAATAATATTGAATACCGTGAAGATCTGTCTAATAAGAAAAATGATTATTTAAGAAATAAAATTAGAAACGAAATTGTTCCGAAACTTCTGGAAACCAACGATCATTTTCTGGAAAATTTCAAAAAAAGCTCTTCTTATTTAAACCAGACCAAAGATTTTGTTCAGCAGCAGATTCAGGAAATAGAAAACAGGATTTCGGTTTGTAACAGAGAATATACAGTTTTATCCAAAGATAAGCTGAATGAAGAAAGTGATTTTGTGAAATTTGAGATCCTTAAAAAGTATGGTTTTAATCAGGAAGAAGAAATTCCGAAAATTTTTAAAGCTGAAAACGGAAGTTCTTTTTTTTCAAAAGATTATCTGCTGATCGTCAATTATGATGAACTGATTTTAAGCAAAAAGACGGAAGATGGAAAATGGAAGTTTGAAAAACACAGTAATGATGAAATTCTTCTGATGGAAAATTTTGATCTTTCTGAAAACCAGATTACCGTTAATCTCGAAAATATCATTGAAATTGAGCAAATCAATAACCTTTTGAACTGGGAATTTGATGCAGAAAAACTTTGTTTCCCGCTGCGTTTAAGAAGGCAGAAAGACGGTGACGAATTTTTTCCGGCAGGATTTTCGGGGAAAAAGAAAGTTTCTAAATTTTTTAGAGACGAAAAAATATCTATTTTAGCAAGGCAAAAAATCTGGCTTCTTACCGATGGCGAAGATTCCGTACTCGGAATTGTTCCTTTCCGGCAGGACAGAAGAAATTCTAAGAATGAGAATACCCAGAATATTCTCAAAATTTTAATAAAAAGTAAAAATGAAATTTAAAAACTGGTTTTTATTAGTTCTGATGTTTTTAGCAGCAGGAGTTAATGCACAAATCAAAAATCCTGTAAAATTTAAATTTACCATCAATGAACTAGGCGACAATCAATATGAAGCCGTCCTGAATGCCACGATGGAAAGCGGTTGGCATATTTACTCGAAAGACATTCCGGAAGATACGGGAATTCCTACCGATTATAAAGTTTCGGGAAAGAATATTGAGCTGATCGGGAAATTTACCGAAGTGGGTAAAAAGCATGAAGAATTTTCTGAGGCTTTCGGCGGAAAAATTATTTTCTATTCCAATACCGCAGGTTTCAAGCAGAAATTTAAGCTGAAAGACGGAACAAAACCGGGAGACGTTGTTGCTGAAATTACGTATCAGACTTGTGACGACAGAGTCTGTCTTGCTCCGAACACATTGGAATTCAACAAACAGGTTACGCCAAAAGGTGCGACTGAGGAAGTAAAAACCGATGAAAAAACAACGGCAAAAGATTCTTTACAGCCTGTTGTGGATACGTTGGGTAATGTTGTTCAACCTGCTGTTCCAACTGCAGAAACCCAAAAACTTGATCCTAAAAATTTAAAAATAGAATCCATTAATTTCCAGAAACCATTAACGGATTGCGGAACAGGATCATCAAAAATCAGCGAAAACTACTGGACGTATCTTTTATTAGGATTTATCGGAGGTTTAATTGCCTTGTTAACGCCATGCGTTTTCCCGATGATTCCTTTAACGGTTTCTTTCTTTACCAAAGGAAATAAAAATCCGGCAAAAGGAAAAAGAGATGCTTTGATCTATGGGTTTTTCATTCTTTTGATCTTTGTTTTACTGAGCGTTCCTTTCCATTTAATTGATGGAATTTCAGGAAATGTGTTCAACAAAATTTCAACCAATGTATGGCTGAATATTGTGTTCTTCATCATCTTTATTTTCTTTGCAGGAAGTTTCTTCGGCTATTATGATATTACTTTGCCAAGTTCTATTGCCAATAAATCTTCAAAAGCGGAAGAAGCGGGAGGAATTATCGGAATTTTCTTCATGGCTTTAACGCTGGTTATCGTTTCTTTCTCCTGTACAGGTCCTATTTTGGGAAGTTTATTGGGAAGCGCGATTACAGGTTCTGCAAATGTTCCGATGCTGCTAACTTTTGCTTTGGCCGGATTTGGTTTGGCTTGGGCAATCGTTTTCGGTTTGCTGGCTTTATTTCCGCAGGCGCTGCAAAGTCTTCCGAAATCTGGAGGCTGGATGAATACCGTAAAAGTTGTTTTGGGATTCGTGGAACTGGCTCTTGCTTTAAAATTCTTATCCAAAGCAGATTTGGTTTCTAAAACATTCTTCATTAAAAGAGAGCTTTTCATCGGAATCTGGATCGTTATAGCCATTGGTTTAGCCATTTATTTGTTTGGATTAATCAAATTTCCGCATGATGACAAGAAACCTAAAATTTCTGTTACCAGAAAAATTTTAGGGGTTTTAGGAATTGGTTTTGTGGTGTATCTGGTTCAAGGATTCATTCCTTCCGACCGTCCAAAACTGCAATTATTAAGCGGAATTTTACCTCCGTTAAATGTTAGTTATTTCCATGATGAAAAAGACGGAATTCTGGGAATGCATCCTGAACATGATTTCTTTACCGCTATTGAATTAGCGAAAAAAGAAGGCAAACCGATCTTAATTGACTTCACGGGTTACGGATGTGAAAACTGCCGAAAAATGGAAGAATTTGTGTGGAGCGAACCGGATATTTTACCGATCCTTCAAAACGATGTGGTTCTGGCTTCTCTTTATGTGGATGATAAAGAAGAACTTCCTGAAGATCAGAAAACAAAAATCGATCTTGGTGACGGACAGGTGAAAAAAGTAAAAACCATCGGTGACCGATGGAGTCTTTTCCAGCAGGTGAATTTTAATAATAATTCCCAGCCGCATTACGTTTTATTAACGCCGGACGGAAAAGTAATCAACACCCCGGTTTCAGGATATATGGAGAAAGAAAAATTCAAAAAATTCCTTGAATGTGGTGTAAATTATTATAAACAGAATAAATAATATATTCAATTCTCATAAATCAGCCTTATCAGTTTTTCTGGTGAGGCTTTTTTAATACTTTTTTTAATAATCTAATTTGGGCGAGTTTCATTTAAACGCAACGATCACAAGATTTAATATAGCTATGCTTTTTATTTTTGGTTCGCAAGGGCACTTCGTTCAGCAAATGATAGCAGAAACTTTTGCTTAATAAATTCTTAAGCTTTAGAAACCGTTATTTTTTTAATATATTGATTTTAAAAGATTTAAATGAAAACACATAGTAAAAATGTTAAATTAATACCATTTTTAAAATTTAGGTATAAACTTTGTATTGATTCCAAAACAAAAATAGAGATACAACACCCTTTATTGAAAATTGTTTAACATTTTAAAAACTATTAATTATGGCTGAAGTTATTGCACAAGAGAAGCAGGGAGGAAGCAAACAAAGAAAAAAACTGATCCGAGTTGACATGACTCCAATGGTAGATTTAGGATTTTTACTCATCACCTTTTTTATGTTTACCACGAATTTTACAAAACCTAATGTGATGGATTTAGGACTGCCTGCTAAAGATCCACATCCAGACCCAACGCACAAACCCGTAATAAAACCTTTAAATCAGGTTACCTTTATTTTAGGAAAAGATAACAGAGTATTTTATCATCAAAGCTTTAAAGAAGGATTAAATATAAGTAATTTAAAAGAAACAAATTTCAGTGGAATTAATATCACTAAAATTATTTCGGAAGCCTACAATAATGCTCCCAATAAGGAAAATTTCACTATTATCGTGGAACCAACAGACGACGCAAACTATAAAAACTTTGTAGATGTTTTGGACAACATCGCTATTTCGAAAAAAGAAAGATATGGAGTTACCGACATTAAACCTTGGGAAAAGAAAGTTTACGAAGAATTAATCAAATAAAATAAGAAGGGCATTTTTAAAATGCTCTTTTTTTTATTTACTTTTGAGTATAATTTATTCATTAATGAAAAACTTTTTAACCGCAGTTGTTTTAGCAGCTTTTATTGTTTCATGCTCCAAAAAAGAAGCAACTTCTACTTCCGATAAGACCGACAGTACAAAAATCATCGATTCTATTAACGCTGCGAGAACAAAAATCAACGACAGCATAAAATCCAAAAATCATTTTAAAGATTTCAGCGGGTCTCACAAATTCACTCATAATTCAATTAAAAATTCGGGTTCTGTAAATTTCAAAAAAATTGATGGCGAAAGAGACCATTACGACGTTTCAGGAAATATCAGCTCCGGAAAAAACACCGTCGAAATAAAAGGATTTATGGCGGTTGTTTCAGACAAACACATGAATTTTACAGGAGAAATTACAGAAAGTATTTCAGCAAACGACAACGGAAAACCTTATACCAGAAAAGGAACAAAAACTTTCATGTCAAAGGACGGAGGAAAAACATACCGACTTCAGGATATGGTAAATGGTTCGGGATTTGTTGAATATATTGACATTCACTTTTAATTACTGAAATATGTTAAACTTCGAGAGAAAAGGAAACGGAAAAGAAACTTTGGTTCTGATTCACGGCTTCATGGAAAATCTTTCTATCTGGAGCGATATGCAGCCTCATCTTTCCGACAATTTTTCATTGTTAAAAATTGATCTTCCCGGTCATGGACAATCTGAAATCATTGCGGAAGTTCAGACGATGGAACTGATGGCGGAAGAGGTAAAAAAAGTTTTGGATCATGAAAATATAACCAAAATTCACTTACTCGGACATTCGATGGGAGGGTATGTTTCTCTGGCTTTCGCAGAAAAACATCCTGAATACCTGAAAAGTTTAACTTTATTTTTCTCCACGTATTTTCCGGATGATGATGAAAAAAAAGAACAGCGCATCAAAAGTTACCGCATCATCAAAGATGCTTTCGCGCATTACGCGAGAGCAGGAGTTCCGAATCTGTTTAATCCCAATGAAAAAGACATTCTGGAAGGAAAAATAGAAACCGCACTGGAAGTTGCCCTTTCTACCAATAATCTCGGAGCTTTGGCATCTGTAAAAGGAATGGTGGAACGAACTGACAAAAAGCATATCATGGAAAATCTTGAGGCAAAAATTTTGGTTCTTGCCGGAAAACACGACAACGCGGTAAAAACCGAAACCATGATTAAGCATCTTCCCGACCGTACCAACATTAAATCCTACATTCTTGATTGCGGACACAACGGACATTGGGAAAAGCCAAAAATCTGCGCAGAGATCATCAATACAGAGCTTCTTCACAATATGCCGAAACATTTGGTCTTTTAGTATGCTGGATTTTTTCTCTTTCAAAAAAAAGAAACCCGTCATCGGTCTGACTCTTTCAGGTGGAGGAATGCGCGGAATTGCTCACATTGCGGTTTTAAAGGCTTTGGAAGAGTACGATCTGAAACCGGACATTATTTCTGGCACGAGTGCAGGATCTATTGTAGGAGCGTTTTATTCTTTCGGGAAATCTCCGGATGAAATGATGGAAATCGTAAAACAGACTACTTTTTTTTCGAGGTCTTATCTTAAACTCTCCAAAAACGGAATTTTCAGTTCTAAATTTATTCTGAAACTTTTCACCGATCATTTTCCGGAAGATAATTTTAACATTTTAAAAATTCCTTTGTATGTTGCCGCCACTGAAATGACGCACGGAATTGTAGATTTTTTCTCGGAAGGTGAACTTTTCATCCCGTTATTGGCTTCTTCAAGCGTTCCTTTTGTTTTGCCTCCAGTAAAAATTGGCGAAAAGATTTATGTAGACGGCGGTGTTTTAGACAATCTACCGATTGAACCGATTGTAGACAAATGCGATTTCCTTATTGCTTCCCACGTCAATTCCATCAGCTACGATAGTCTGGAAAAAATGAGCTTAATGAAGGAATTTGACCGGATTTTACACTTGGCCATCGCAAAATCTGTATATTCCAAAGCCAAGACCTGCGATATTTTTCTGGATCCGCCGAAGATGACGAAATTCAGTCTTTTTAACAAAAAATTCTTAGATATTATGTTTCAGGAAGTTTATGAATACACTTGTAAAGAGCTTGAGGAAAAGGGATATTCGAGGGGTTAGAGTTGAGGGTTTGAGGGTTTTGGAGTTTTAGAGTTATAGCGTTGAGAGTTTTTAGAATGTGAGTGAGTGTTATTGCGGACAGACCGAAGGTCTGCGAACTTAATTCGAACGACGAAGCCATCTCTTTAAAAGCAATTTAAATTCTGCGTTGATTATTTTCAGGGATTAAAATCAATAAAATTCAGATTCTTCATCCGTTTTTATTTCTTTCTGAATGAAAATATACGCAGAGCTTTCTTAGGCTAAACCTTAAACTTAACCTCAATCTCAGCCTAAACCTAAATCAAACTTACAAACTCTCCTCTCCTTCTATTTTCCCTTTGAATGTTTCAATAGTTCCCTGCAAAGATTCGTAAGATTTTCCTCCGGCTGCATTAATGTGACCTCCTCCATTGAAATATTTTCTTGAGAACTGATTCACATCCATATCATCCTTACTTCTGAAAGAAATTTTAATAAAATCTTCATACAGATCTTCCATAAAGAACGCTGCCATTTTTACGCCTAAAATACTCAGACCGTAATTAACGAAACCTTCTGTATCACCTTTCTGGAAGCCATATTCTTTCAGCTCTTCCCTTGTTAAATAAAGAACAGCCACTTTTCCGTCTTTTACCACTTCTATTCTTCCTAAAATCAGGGCTAATAAATGAAGACGAGAAACCGTATTCGTATCCCATGTATTGGAAGTAATCATTGCAGGATCCGCTCCGTGTTCGATGAGATTGGCAATAATTCTGTGCGTGGTTGCACTTGTAGAACGGAATCTGAAACCTCCTGTATCCGTCATAATTCCGGTATAAAGACATTCTGCAATATCGTTATTCACAAGATTTTCATCATTCATCGCTTCTATGAAATGATAAACCATCTGACAGGTCGCAGGAATTACGGTATCGGAATAAACAAAATCAAATTTCTCAGGCTGCTGATGATGGTCGATAAGAATCTTTTTCGCTCTGGAATTCGTAAGCCAGTCTCCTAAAATTCCGATTCTGGAAGGCGCATTGAAATCCAGACAGAAAATAACATCTGCTTCATAAATAAGATCAGAAGCTACTTTTCTTTTGTAATCTGCAATCAGCACTTTTTTTGCTTCCGGCATCCATTTCAGAAACTTAGGAAAATCGTTCGGAACGATTACCTCTGCATGAATTCCTTTTGCTTTCAGATAATGTTTTAAACCAAGGCTGGAACCAATAGCATCGCCATCCGGATTATAATGGGTAAGAATTACAATTTTATGTTCCGGAGTAAGTAACTTGTTGATTTCTAAAAGTTCTGCTGGTGTAAACATCATGATGTTTATTTTTTCTTTAAATTTGAGTTTCCAAAGATAGAGCTTTTAAACAAATCATTGTGCATTATTTTTGAATATCGGGAAAGTACGCATCCCATCGGCATTTGCAAAGAATACATGAAAAAACAGTGTAATTTTTTTAAAAAAAGATTTGTAAAGTTTGCAACTTTTAAAAAATTCCATATCTTTGCAACCTGAAAATTAATAGATAATTACGATTTAAACATATAGTAATGAGTAAAAGAACATTCCAGCCATCAGAAAGAAAAAGAAGAAACAAACACGGTTTCAGAGAAAGAATGTCTACGCCAAATGGAAGAAGAGTTTTGGCTGCGAGAAGAGCTAAAGGCAGAAAGAGTTTAACTGTAAGTGCTTCACGCGCTAAGAGATAATCTTTTTATTATCATATACAAATCATGCTTGAAAAGTAGTTTTTCAGGCATTTTTTGTTGTTAAATTTTCCCAAAATTTAGGTTATTTATTCTTCTTTTTCCTATTTTTAAAATCTGAAAAAATTTTAAGAAAAAGTACTTTAAAACTGAATTATGCCACATACAAATATCGCCGGAGACAATATCATCAGCTTACAGCACGCGAAGATTGCCCAAAAAAACTTCACGGTTCTTTCTGATGTGAATCTGAACATCAAAAAAGGAAGATTCTGCTATCTTATCGGGAAAACAGGTTCCGGAAAAAGTTCCCTGCTGAAAACTTTGTACGGGCATATTCCTTTGGCTTCCGGACACGGCGCAGTGGTAGGTTTTGACCTTGCCAAACTGAGAGCTTCAGACGTTCCGAACCTGAGAAGAAAATTAGGAATTGTTTTTCAGGATTTCCAGTTGCTTTCTGACAGAACGGTTGAAAAAAACCTGAAATTCGTACTCGAAGCAACAGGATGGAGCGATAAGACAAAAATGGAAGACCGCATTAACGAAGTTCTTGGCAGTGTAAACATGAAAAGTAAGAAGCACAAAATGCCGCACGAACTTTCAGGAGGAGAACAACAGCGTGTTGCTATCGCGAGAGCGCTTCTCAATCATCCGGATCTTATTCTTGCGGATGAGCCTACAGGAAACCTTGACCCTGAAACGTCCAATGAAATCATGACTTTACTAAAGCAGGTTGCGCTTGAAAACGGAGCGGCTGTTGTTATGGCAACACACGATTATCATATGATCCAGAATTTTCCGGGTGAAGCCATAAGATGTGAAGACGGAAAAGTTTCCGTACTTGATACAGCGGAATTATTTGAGTAAAATTTAACCATTAAAGACATTTAAGAAGTTAAGTTTCTTTTAAAGTGGAACAGTACTTAATATTCTTAATTCCTTAACAATTGCTTAATGGTTTATAATGTTCTTATTTTTGAAAACATGAAACTCTTTGGTGAGTTCAAGATATTGGTCCGAGTATTGTCTCGGACTTTTTTCTATGGTAAATTCGAGTTCTTCATAAGATCGCTCGTTTAAAGAAAATTCAAGAATCAATCTTTTTGTTTTTGAGTTTTCAATGCCTTTAATATTGATTTTTTTAACTAAAAACAACTGATTTTCACTTGCAATCTGAATAAAATCATTTCCGGCTTCAACAGGAATAATGAATGAAAGAATTCCCTCTTTTCTTAGCAAAGAAGACGATTTTGAAATGAGCTGCCGAAAATTTAATTCCACAGTCTGCCTTGCAATTTTATCCTTTTCTGAGCCGGAAACTTCAAAATACGGCGGGTTGGAAACAATCAGATCAAATTTTTCTTCGGATTCGAAATATTTAAAGTCCTGCTGAATATTCTTTAATCGTAAAGCGAAAGGTGAATTTTCAAAATTAAGTTTAGTGAGATGTGCCGCTTCTTCATTGATGTCGATTCCCAAAAATTGCGCCTTCTGATTTCTCTGCGCCAACATCATCGAAATTAATCCGGTTCCTGTTCCGACTTCCAGTACTTTAGAAGCGTTATCAACATCAGCTAAAGCACCCAGCAAAACACCATCTGTTCCCACTCGGAAAACGTTTTTAGACTGCTGAATTTCAAATTGCCTGAATGTAAAAGGTTTCACTATAAATTTGTCGGTAATGTGATGGTAAAAGTCGATCCTTTTCCGACTTCGGATTTTACGGTAATTTCTCCTTTGTAATCTTCCACCATTTTTCTTACCATGGAAAGACCAAGTCCCATTCCGCTGTTTTTTGAAGTGAAATTTGGTTCAAAAATCCTTTCATAAATATTTTCAGGAATTCCGATTCCGTTATCCTGAACAGAGATCATTACACGTCTCTGATGCTGTTCCAGATCTACATTGATGATTAATTTTCTTTCATCGCTTTCTGCCTGTCTTGCATTCGTCACAAGATTGGTAATGATTCTGGACAGATAAATCCTGTCCATATTGATCATGATATTGCTTTTATTGGAATGCATGAAAATACTGTCATCATTAAAAACACGGAGAATATCTTCCACCTCAGTGTTCAGATTGATGATTTCATTGTTTTTTTCAGGAAGTTTGGCAAATTCCGAGAATGCAGAAGCTACGGTAGCAATCAAATCGATCTGATCGACCATAGTCTTGCTCATCTGCTTTACTCTTTCTCTGATATTCGGATCTTCGGGATCAAATTTTCTTTCAAAATTCTGGATGGTCAGTTTCATGGGGGTTAAAGGATTTTTTACCTCATGCGCAACCTGTTTTGCCATTTCTCTCCACGCTTCTTCCGAAGCTTTAAAACGAAGTCTTTCCTTCTGATCCTGAATCTGGAGAATCATTCTATTATAAGCTCTTGCCAAAGCATTCAGTTCGTCGTTTTTATAGTAACGGATCGGACGCATTTCATTTTCAAACAATGTAATGCGCGTAATCATATCCGAGAATTTCGTAATATTTTTTGCCAGATTATTAGACATCACCCAGCTAAACCACACACTGAATAAAATCAATAGAACATCTACAAGAACAATATATTTTACATAAACATTTAAGACATCAAAATATGCAGCTTCATCATGATAAAGCGGAATGTATACGATCCCTATAGGTTCTAAATCATTATTTCTCAACAATAAATATGAGGACGTAAGAACTGCATCTTTGGTAGCATCATACCCTTTAATATCAACCCTTGCTTTGGTTGCTAAAATACGGTTGAGAATATTTAAAGGAACAGGTTTTTTATACTCCGAATTTCCTTCCACACTGGAAAGAAGATAATTTCCCTTTAAATCATAAACAACAACAGGATGTTTGTTAATATCGGCTATCTCATATATTTTATTATCCAGAAGCTCAGGAAGATCTCTCGTTTTTACACGTGTCCTGCTCAGTTCATAATCCAGATAGCTCATCACAGTATCCGTCTTATTCTGCATATCAATCTCACTTTGTTTTTCGTAATTTTCCTTTAAAACAAAGTATGGAACCAGCGAAGAAGCGACAACACTTAAAAGACAAACCAATAAGAAACCGAAGAACACACGGTTCCTTAAGCTATATCCTTTATATATATTAATTGACATCCGCTATTTTTTAATTAACCTAGCAATATACTTACCAATTATATCAAATTCCAGATTAACTTTATCTCCAATTTTTAAATATTTCATATTTGTGAATTCCCATGTATACGGAATGATCGCTACAGAAAACTGCGTATCCTCACTTTTCGCCACCGTTAAACTGATCCCATTCACCGTAATTGAACCCTGTGGAACGGTTACAAAATTTCCGTTATCTTCATACTTCATGGTAATAAAATAACTTCCGTCTTTATTTTCGATATTTACCACTTCACCTGTTTTATCAACATGCCCCTGAACAATATGTCCGTCGAGTCTTCCGTCCATTTTCATGCAACGCTCAAGATTCACCACGGTTCCCTCCTGCCATTTTCCAAGATTTGTTTTTTCTAAAGTTTCATTGATGGCGGTTACCACATAACGGTCTCCTTCGATTTTTATAACGGTAAGACAACAACCGTTGTGTGCAAGACTCTGGTCGATTTTCAATTCATTGGTAAACGGACATGTTAAGGTAAAATCTATATTGCTTCCGTTTTCTTCGATCTTCTCAATTACTCCAACTGCTTCAATAATTCCTGTGAACATATTATTTTTTGCTAAATTTGTAAAATTATAATGTTCAAAGATAATCAAAATGAGCCCAAAAAACCATAAAGTACGAGTAGGAATTTCAATTGGAGATTTCAACGGCATCGGTCCCGAAATCATCATGAAATCTCTTGCAGACAAAACCATTACGGATTTTTTCACCCCTGTAATTTTTGGTTCGGGAAAATTATTTACCTATCAGAAAAATATTTTTAAGTTAAATTTAAATTTTAACTACATCACCGAAGCTTCGCAGGCTCAGGCAGCAAAACTGAACATGGTGAATCTGGTGAAGGAAAATTCGATGGTAGAACTGGGAACACCTACTGAAGAATCCACCAAAATGGCGATCGATTCTCTGGAAGCGGCTACTGAAGCTCTACTGAAAGGGGAAATCGATGTTTTGGTTACGGCACCGATCAACAAAGATGAAATGGTGAAAATGGGCTTTAAACACGCTGGTCACACAGGATATTTTGAAGAGAAATTCAATAAAAAAGGATTGATGTTTCTGGTAACGGAAGATCTTAAAGTAGCGGTTTCAACACATCATATTCCTATTGCACAGGTTGCAGAGAATATTTCCAAGGAAAAGATAAAAAAACAGATCCGGGTTTTAAACCAGACGCTGATTGAAGATTTTAATATTACCCGACCTAAAATTGCTGTTCTGGGCTTAAATCCTCACGCTGGAGACGGCGGAGTAATCGGAAAAGAAGAAATTGAAGTTATTGCTCCGGCAATTAAAGAACTTTCTGATAATGGAGTTCTGGCTTTCGGACCTTTCCCGGCAGACAGTTTTTTCCAGCCCGGAAAATATAAAAGTTTCGATGCTGTTTTAGCCATGTATCACGATCAGGGACTGGCTCCTTTCAAAACTCTGGCTTATGAAGAAGGGGTAAATTATACGGCAGGACTTCCATTCATCAGAACATCTCCGGATCATGGAACGGCTTATGATATTGCCGGAAAAAATGTTGCCGATCCACAGAGTTTTACAGAAGCAATTTTCACTGCCATTAAAATTTTCAGGAACAGAACGGAATACAACGATCTGATGAACAATCGTCTGCAGCCAAGAAAAATGGCAGTAGATAACGGAATAGACGAAGATCTGCCGGATGAAACTGAAGGATAAATCTTTAATAAAGATTTTAAATTAATTTGTTAGAAATTTTATTTGTTATTATAAAAAAATTGCATATTTTTGCACACTCATTTTATGGACAAGTTAAGAAACTATGACGTAAGCTTTTCCGGGTTAAAAACCGGCAAGCACGAGTTCAGGTTTGAGATAGATAAAGAGTTCTTTCAATTATTTGACACTGAACAGGAATTTACAAATCCTAAAATAGCAGTAAATGTTTTATTAGATAAGCATTCTACTTTTTTAGAATTTGAGATCAAAGTAAACGGAACGGTAGAACTGGTTTGTGATATTTCGAATGAAAATTTCGATCATCCTATTGAAAACCAGATCAAAGTTTTGGTAAAATTCGGGGAAGAGTATGATGACAGCGAAGAAGATGTAATCACGATCCCGACTTCAGATCATGCGTTTAATATCGCACAACTGATTTACGAAAACGTAGCCCTTTCGATTCCGATGAAAAAGATTTCCCCGAATGTAAGTGATGATGATCTTGCCATTCTGGAAAAGTTCAGCCCGAAAGAAATTCAGGAAGAAGAGGAGGAAGAACATGAAAGCGACCCGAGATGGGACGCACTAAAAAATTTGAAGAATAAAAATTAAATAGTTTAATGATGAGATGATGAATCTCATCGCTCATCAATTAAAAAAGTTATTACAAAATGGCACATCCAAAGAGAAGACAGTCGTCTACAAGAAGAGATAAGAGAAGAACTCACTACAAAGCTGTAGTTCCTCAATTAGCTAAAGATGCAACAACAGGAGAGCTTCACCTATACCACAGAGCTCACTGGCATGAAGGAAAACTTTACTACAGAGGTAAAGTAGTATTGGAAAAAGAAGTAGCATCTACTGAAGAAAACTAAGAGTCGCTTTTCCTCGAAAAACACTCATTTTAATACAAAAACCGCCCAATTTTGATAAAATTTGGCGGTTTTTTGTTGTTTTTTATGTTTTTTTGGTATCTTTGGAACAAAATCAAATATCAATTTTATGGACATTAAAGACATACAAAATCTTATTAAGTTTGTATCTAAGGCAGAAGTTTCTGAAGTAAAGTACAAAACTAAAGATTTCGAAATCACTATTAAAACTCCATTGGCTGGAAGTGAAGTTGCTTACGCTCAACCTGCGGTTTACCACACTGCTCCACAACAGGTAGCTGCTGCTCCTGCACCGGCTGCAACTCCGGCTGCTGCACCTGCTGCAAGTACAGAAGCTGCTTCCGACGACAGCAAATACGTGACCATTAAGTCTCCAATGATCGGAACTTTCTACAGAAAGCCATCTCCAGACAAAGACGTGTTCGTAAATGTTGGTGATGAGGTTTCTAACGGAAAAGTAGTTTGCGTTATCGAGGCAATGAAGTTATTCAACCAGATCGAATCTGAGGTAAGCGGAAAAATCGTTAAAATCTTAGTAGACGATGCAACTCCTGTAGAATACGATCAACCTTTATTCTTAGTAGATCCATCTTAAGGAATTTTAGATTACAGATTATAAATTTTAGATGAAGCTTTTTCATTTAAAATAATTTAAAATTCAAAATTTATAATTTAAAATTTCGGAGAGATGTTCAAAAAAATATTAATAGCCAATCGTGGCGAAATTGCAATGCGTATTTTACGTACTTGTAAAGAGATGGGGATCAAGACTGTAGCTGTATATTCAACTGCTGATAAAGACAGTCTTCACGTAAGATTTGCCGATGAAGCGGTTTGTATCGGTCCGGCAATGAGTAAAGATTCCTATCTAAAAATTCCTAATATTATTGCTGCTGCGGAAATTACAAACGCAGACGCTATTCACCCGGGTTACGGTTTCTTATCTGAAAACGCTAACTTCTCCAGAATCTGTCAAAAAAACGGTATTAAATTCATCGGTGCGACTCCTGAGCAAATTGAAAAAATGGGAGACAAAGCAAATGCTAAGGCAACCATGAAAGCAGCAGGTGTACCTTGCGTACCGGGTTCAGACGGTTTGATCGAGTCTTATGAAATCGCTGCAACAACTGCTGAGGAAATTGGTTATCCTGTGATGATTAAAGCAACTGCAGGAGGTGGCGGAAAAGGGATGAGAGCCGTTTGGAAAGCCGAAGACCTTAAAGACCACTGGGAATCTGCAATTCAGGAAGCTGTAGCGGCATTCGGAAATGGTGGAATGTACATGGAAAAACTGATCGAAGAGCCAAGACATATCGAAATTCAGGTTGCGGGAGACCAGTTTGGTAAAGCTTGTCACCTTTCTGAAAGAGACTGTTCGGTTCAGAGAAGAAATCAGAAACTTACGGAAGAAACTCCTTCTCCTTTCATGACGGACGAACTTCGTGAAAAAATGGGAGAAGCGGCTGTAAAAGCTGCAGAATTTATTGGATATGAAGGGGTGGGAACTATCGAATTCCTTGTAGACAAGCACAGAAATTTCTATTTCATGGAAATGAATACAAGAATTCAGGTAGAACACCCTATTACTGAACAGGTTATCGATTATGACCTGATCAGAGAACAGATTCTTCTGGCTGCAGGAACTCCGATTTCAGGAATTAATTATTATCCGAAATTACACTCAATTGAGTGCAGAATTAATGCGGAAGATCCTTACATGGATTTCAGACCTTCTCCGGGGAAAATCACAGGATTAAATATTCCTGGAGGACACGGAGTAAGAGTGGATACGCACGTTTATTCAGGATATACAATTCCTTCCAACTATGACTCTATGATTGCAAAACTAATCACAACGGCTCAGACGCGTGAAGAAGCGATTGCAAAAATGAGAAGAGCACTGGAGGAATTCTACATCGAGGGTGTAAAAACAACAATTCCTTTCCACAGACAACTGATGGATAATGAGGATTACCTTTCAGGAAACTATACTACAAAATTCATGGAGGATTTTGTAATGGACAGAAAATATGATAATCACTAAGATTGATTATCTAAAATATTTGAACCGCCTCATTTTTTGGGGCGGTTTTTTATTAAAAATCAAAACGAAAAGATATTTAAACTGTAATTGATAAGTGATTGGAATAATAATTTCTAAAACATTCTGTTCTATCATTAAATTGTACTTTTCCCACAAAATTTTTCAGTAGAAGATTTCTGTTTATTCATATCAATTATAATGTTTAAATTTGTACAAAACCTAAATTTATGTCAACAGTAGAAACAGTAAAAGACTCACAATATTTCATTGATCTTGAAGACCGACACGGAGCCCATAACTACCACCCTCTTCCGGTTGTTTTAGATAAGGGAGAAGGTGTTTTTGTCTGGGATGTGGAAGGAAAGAAATACTACGATTTCCTTTCTGCGTATTCTGCTGTGAACCAAGGTCATTCTCATCCGAAAATTGTAGGAGCATTGGTTGAGCAAGCTCAGAAACTTGCTTTAACGTCAAGAGCTTTTTACAATTCGAAATTGGGAGAATACGAAAAAAAGATCACTACCCTATTTGGTTTTGATAAAGTTTTACCGATGAATTCCGGTGCTGAAGCAGTGGAAACAGCAGTAAAATTAGCAAGAAAATGGAGCTACGAAGTAAAAGGAATTTCTGAAAATGCTGCAAAAATCGTAGTTTGTGAAAATAACTTCCACGGAAGAACCACAACGATTGTTTCATTCTCCAATGATCCTGATGCGAACCAGAATTACGGTCCGTTTACTCCAGGTTTTATTAAGATTCCTTACAACGACCTTGAAGCTTTAGAAGAAGTTTTAAATAGAGAAGCAGAAAATATTGCGGCATTTTTGGTTGAGCCTATTCAGGGTGAAGCCGGAGTATATGTTCCGAATGAAGGATTTTTAAAAAATGCTTCTGAATTGTGTAAAAAGCATAATGTTCTTTTTATTGCCGATGAAGTTCAGACAGGAATTGCAAGAACAGGAAAATTAATCGCCTGTCATCACGAAGATGTACAACCCGATATTCTAATTTTAGGAAAGGCTCTTTCCGGCGGAATGTACCCCGTTTCAGCAGTTTTGGCGGATAATGAGATCATGAATGTGATTAAACCGGGACAACATGGTTCTACGTTCGGAGGAAATCCGATTGCGTGTGCAGTAGCTGTTGCAGCTTTAGATGTTGTAGAAGAAGAAAAGCTTTCTGAAAGAGCGGAAGAACTGGGAAAATTATTCCGTTCTGAAGTTGAAAAAATCATTGAAAAAACAGACCTTATCACAAAGGTTAGAGGAAAAGGTTTGCTGAATGCTATTTTAATTAACGACACTCCTGAAAGTTCCACCGCATGGAATCTTTGTCTGAAGTTAAAAGAAAACGGACTGCTTGCAAAACCTACCCACGGAAATATCATCCGATTGGCTCCACCTTTGGTGATTACAGAAGAGCAATTGCTGGATTGCGTGAAGATTATTGAGAAAACTATTTTAGAATAGACCTGTTTTGGTAGAAATTATTATTCCGATATACAAAAAAACACCTGATGCAGATGATCTGATTTCGATAAATCAGGCATTCCATGTTTTAAAAAATCATAAAATTACGTTTATTCATCCCAAAAGTTTGGATGTGAGCAACTATGAAACGTTCACATCCAGATTTTTGGCTTTTGATGATGTTTACTTTAAAAACATCCATGGCTACAACCGTCTTATGCTGAGTGTAGATTTCTACAACAGCTTTTCGGAAAAATATTTACTGATTTATCAGACCGACTGTTTCGTGTTTAAAGACGAGCTTCTGGATTGGTGTAATAAAGATTTTGATTATATTGGCGCTCCCTGGATCAGAAGTTCTGAGAAGATACCAATTGTAAAATTAGTCGTAGAGAGAATTTTGGTCAACACCAAATCAGTAATTAATTATAAAAAGAAGGGAAAATTTCAGAAAGATAAGTCGTTATTATACAATGAAGTCGGAAACGGAGGGCTTTCTTTACGAAAACGTGCAAAGTTTTTGGAGGTACTTGAAAAAATACCTAACGTGGTTAAGATTTATTTAGATCCTAAACATTCAGGTAAATTTTATGCTGAAGATGTATTTTTCAGTATAGAACCTCAAAGAAACGGCATTAATTTTTTAAAACCTCATTATAAACAGGCATGTAGGTTCTCTATAGAAAACAAACAGGAAAAAGCCTTGAAAATAAATCACGGAAAACTTCCTTTTGGATGTCACAGGTGGACGAAAGAAAAAAATTTTTGGAGAGAAATTTTTAAAGAATTTAATGTTGAAATATAATGATATGATGAAAAAAGAATTTTCAGGTAAATCTATAATAATTGCAGTTCCCGATCATTTTGGTCTTCCTGAAAGATTTAAAGATAATTTAGAAGCGCTTGGATTTAATGTATTAGTAATTCCTGATACTGTAAAAGTAAAAATAGGCATTCTTAATACAATCATCCATGCTTATAAAAAGATATTTTTAGGTGATAAAACTTTTAAAAACAGAAAAAAAGCTGAACGGAAATTAGAGATACAAATATTAACTCTTAATAATTACAATTTAAAATCATATGATTATGCTTTGGTAATCAGACCTGATCTTTTTAGTTCTGAGCTTATATCTGAAGTAAAGAAAAGAGCGAATTTAATTTCTGCTTATCAATGGGACGGTTTAGACAGATTCCCTTTGGTGTATGAAAGAATAGACTCTTTTGACCGCTTTTTTGTATTTGATGTTAATGATCTTGAAAAGAATACCAGACTTCTTCCTCTCACTAATTTTTATTTCGATGATATTAAATTAAGGGATAAAAAATTTGATGTATATTTTGTAGGTACATACATGAGAAATCGAATCGATTTACTTATAAAACTTGCGAGAAAGTTTCAAGACATGGGGCTTAAAACTTCCTTAAATTTAAATACTAATTCCAAGGATAAAGCTAAAAAATTCATTAATGAGCCTATAACAATAATTGATAAGCCTATGCTCTTTAAAGATAATGTTATTAATGTGTCTCAATCCGAAGTCATTCTCGATTTTGCCAATGATATCCATTATGGTATTTCTATGAGAACTTTCGAAGCGATAGGTTACAGAAAAAAATTAATCACAAATAATCCTTTAGTAAAAAAATATGATTTTTATAATCCAAACAATATTTTTGTGATTGAAGATGATAATATTGATGGTCTTGAATTATTTATATCCACTCCTTATATTGATCTACCTAAAGAAATTATAGTTAAATATAGTTTTACAAATTGGCTTAAATACGTTTTGGATATTCATCCATATTTACCAATAAATCTACAATCTTAACATGATAAAAATATCTAATAATAGTATTTTTTATATAGTCTGTCCGGCAAACTATGCAAGTGGAGGACCGGAAGATCTTCATCAGATGGCATTGGCATTAATGCAAAGCGGGAAGAAAGTTTTCATGCATTATCTGAATTACGATGCAGAAAAAAATTCTTCTCCTATACACAAGGAATATGAACACTACCAAATTCCCTATACATTTTCTATAGAAAATTCCAGACAAAACATCATGATATTCCCAGAAACCTTTTCTATATTTATCTGGGAAAAAAAATATTCAAAAATTCAAAAAATAATCTGGTGGCTAAGCGTTTCTAATTTTTTCACTTCACTTAAAGCCTGGGAAGAAAATTTCAAAGAAAATCCGCCAAAACTAAAATACAGATTATTAGGAAGAATAAAGCTGCCGACAATTAAAAATATTAAAAAAGCAAAAATTCATCATTTAGCCCATTCATATTTTTCAGTCGATTTTTTACAAAAAAATAAAATAGAAACAATAGGCAAAATTTCAGGATATATGGAAGATATGTTCCTTACAGGCAAAAGCTATGTTTCCCAGAAAAAAGATATTGTTACATATAATGCTGTTAAAAATAAAGATTTTCTTGATAAAATAAGAAACCTAACCCCAGAAATCAATTGGCTTCCAATGATTAATATGACACTGGATGAAGTTGCAGACTGCATGATATCCGCTAAGGTATATGTAGATTTTGGCCATCATCCAGGACGAGAAAAAATGCCCAGAGAGGCATGCTTATTAGATTGCTGTCTTATTATAGGTAAGGAGGGCTCCGCCTTTTTTAAACAGGATGTCCCCATCAAAGATGAATATCATTTTGATAAGACTGAGGAAAACATCCCTTTGATTATTGAAAAAATAAAAGACTGTATTGCTAATTACGATTCTAAAATAAAAGATTTTGTGGATTATAAACATGACCTTTTACAAGAAAAAATTATATTCCAAAAAAAAATAAATGAAATATTCGCAATAAATGAAATATGATTATTTAATAGTAGGAGCAGGTCTTTTCGGAAGTATATTTGCTTATGAAGCCCGGAAAAGAAATAAAAAATGTCTGATTATTGATAAACGTAATCATAAAGGAGGCAATATCTATTGTGAAAATATAAACGGTATTAATATCCATAAATACGGAGCGCATATTTTTCATACAAATGATAAGGAAATATGGGATTATGTAAATCAGTTTGCTGAATTTAACAACTATATAAATTCTCCGATAGCCTTTGCCAAAGGTAAGTATTATAACCTTCCGTTTAATATGAATACCTTTTATCAGCTTTGGGGAACTAAAACTCCTTCTGAAGCTCTGAAAATAATTAATAGCCAAAGAAAATTATACGGAAAAGAAGATCCTAAGAATTTAGAAGAGCAAGCAATTTCTTTGGTAGGAAAAGATATTTATGATATTCTTATTAAAGAATATACCGAAAAACAATGGGGAAGAAAGGCTTCGGAACTTCCAAGCTTTATCATAAAAAGGCTTCCTGTAAGATTTACCTTCAATAATAACTACTTCAATGATAAATATCAGGGAATTCCTATTGGCGGGTATAATGTAATAATTGATAATTTATTAAAAGACATTGAAGTAAGAACAGAAGTGAATTTTTTTGATAATCGCGATTATTATGAAGGTATTGCAAATAAAATTGTATTTACAGGACAAATCGATGAGTTTTTTGAGTATCAATTTGGAGCATTAGAATACAGATCTTTAAGATTTGAGCATGAAAGTATTGATACCGAAAATTTTCAGGGAAATGCAGTAATTAACTATAATGACGCAGAATATCCTTTCACGAGAATTATTGAACACAAGCATTTTGAATTTGGAAATCAAGAAAAAACTGTAATAACAAGAGAATTTCCAGATCATTGGACCATAGGAAAGGAAGCTTATTATCATATCAACAATGAGGAAAATCAACAAAAATTTGAAAAATATAAAGCTTTAGCTAAAAATACAGAAAATGTAATTTTTGGAGGACGTCTTGCGGAATTCCGTTACTATGATATGCACCAGATTGTAGGCTCAGCTTTAACCAAAGTTAAAAAGGAATTCAATGAATACTAAAATAATCGTTGCCACTCATAAAGAAAAAGCGTTACTTAATAACGAAATATTCTTACCCATTCAGGTAAATGCTAAAGTAAATGATTATACCATTGACCCAACGTATTTATCAGATAGCACATTAGATAATATTTCTGAGAAAAATTATACATTCAATGAATTAACAGCATTATATTGGGCTTGGAAAAATCTTAAAAGTCCGGCTATTTTCGGATTAATGCATTACCGAAGATACTTGGATATCAATTACAAAAAAAAGTTGTTTAAAAAAGAATCACAAAACATTCTTGAGTCTGTACAAAAGAATGATTCCAGATTAAATAAACTTCTTGATACAAAAAAAACAGAAAAAAATATAATAAAACATTTAAAAAAATATGATTTTCTGGTTCCACGTCCTGCGATATGCAGTATTAACGGAATTATAACTTCTCTTGAAAATGATTATAAACATAATCATAACCCGGAAGATTGGGATATTTGTATGGATATTATTCGGAAAAAATTTCCAGATTATGACGAAAGTATCACAGAATACCTTGAAAATGGCAGTAATTTTTACATAGGAAATATGTCTATTACAAGATATGAGCTTATGAACGATTACTGCAATTGGCTTTTTACGATTCTATTTGAAACAGAGCAAAAAATAACCTTTAGCGATGATCCTTATCAAAGAAGAGTCATAGGTTTTTTATCCGAGAGACTTTTCACCCTATATATATTACATAATAATTTCAGGTTAAAACATTTTCCTATTCTTTTTGTAGAATAGAGAACAACAGTTAATTATAAAGACTTTGAATTAAAAATAAAAGAATCCGTCTCACAACCACCAAGTGAGACGGATTTTTATTTTCATTAAATTCCGGCATACTTTGGAAAAGAAAAAGTTATCATTATCAAGCAACCTTCTTTCTTAAATTAACGTGAATTCGGAGAAAAACATGAGGTGCTTAATGTCTAAAATTAATATTTTAGAATTGAACAAATACTAAAA